>JBJHDG010000027.1:0-13624 GCA_050486425.1 Pseudomonadales bacterium
CCGCCCGGTGACCGCGGTCCTGGCGGGTGATGATCTGGATGATGGCATGCTTGGCCGCGTATTCCCGCAATATGTCGGGTGTAGCATCGGTTGAACCATCGTCCACAATGATCCATTTGGCCGGCGGTCGGGTTTGCGCCAGCACGGTATCCAGTGTCTGTCGCATGTAGGCCGCTTCATTGCGACAGGGAGAAATCAGAACATAACCACCGGACAAAACCAGTCTCCTCTATATAGACAACAGGATTAAAACAACCTGGGCATGCAAAATTTGATGCATCAGTCGTTAGTGCCATCCAACACTGTTTCATCCGAGAACAAAGCATCAAACCATGCCATACGCTTACGCAACCAGTACTGCTGGCTGTTTTCCTTTGCAAACTCGACGCCACTTGTAATCCCTGCGGCCAACTGGGTTTTGTCTGCCGCAAACACATTCAACTGGCGAGCCATTCGAGCATGATCAAGCCAAGGCACAGTAATAACAGCACCTGTACGAGTCAGATCCTGGTAGTAATCTGTATCATAGGCCAGCGTTGGCACACCGGCTGCCATGGCATCAAACAACGATCTGGGCGTATCCTGAGCCAGCGGTGCGGCCAGCAATAGATGCTGGTCATAGAGCAACTCGAACAACATCCGGCCATAGGGTAGCGGTGGCTGCAAGCGAATATAGGCCTCTGCGCCCAATGCCTTGATCAGGGCCTGCAAACTCTCCGCTTCAGGTCCCGCACCCAGGATCAGGAATTCCACCTTGGCCCCCATGACGGCGGCTTCATGCACTGCCTGGATACAATGGTCCACACCCTTGTATGCCACCAAACGACCAAAGTAAATGCAGCGCAAAGGCAGATCATGCTGTGCCAACGCGACTTGCTTGGAAGCCAGCTGTGCTGGGGCAATGATATGCTCGGTCGAGTAAGCGACATCATAAAAATTTTTTACCCAGCTGCGCCCGCGCCCAAAATCTGCCACCAGGTGGGCACTTTTCAACATCACCAGGGAGCAGATCCGAACCGCCAGATAAAGCTGCAGGTTGCGCAGGGGTTGATACAGATATCGGCTCAGCAGATAGCGACGCCGAGACAGCTTGCCGGTCAAATACAGCATCTCATCACTGCGGCGCTCATCAATGTCCATCATGAACAAGGTCTTGCGCCGTAGCATCACCCCCATAAGGATGGCGGTGAACTCGAATGGCCGCCAGAGATCCATGGAAATCCCGGAATGCACCAAGCCGGCACGCCTGATCAGGGCCAGCAAATGCCAGCAGAGCAGCGGCCAGTAGAGCAGGAATCGCGGTCGCCCCCAAGTCTCAGGAAACAGTGCTTGGTAAAAAATAGACTCCGCCCGCTCATCAAAATGTCCCAACTGGTGCTCATGAGCGCTGTATTCAGCCTCGGCCATGATCGGGGTGGCAATGCGAATACAACTGAATCTGGGATGCAACTGCTGCCGCATCTGGCGCAAATGCGCCAAAAAGGCACTTTCACAGGCAACGCGCCCGTCGCTGGTGCGAAAAAAACTGACAGGCAGGACGATCAGATATTCCACAGAATCCCTTGGCTGTTCTGGTCTGGCGGCGGGGAGGCGCTATGGTAGCCACTTGGGCCGGCTGCACCAACGCTAATTTGTCAGCCCTTTATCCCCAGGACAGATCCGGGTCTCAAGGTTCATTTACGGGTCATACAAGCCCCGCACAACTTTCAGGGCCACATCTGCAGTCAGAACGCTAGCATGTCCACTCCTCAAAAGCCGCCGACGAGAAGCTGCCGCATGGCCCAGAACTTCCCCAACCGTTGTGTCCTGATTGGTGCCGACAGCCTCCTGGCCCAGTGCGCTGAGATCCTGCTTGCCCAGGACTTTGAGATTCTGGGTATAGTGACCGATGCCCCCCGGATCCAGACCTGGGCCAAAGCCCAGGACATCGCAGTGCTAAGCGCCAGCAGTGACTATGCCGGCAGGTTGCAACAACTCGACTATGACTATCTCTTCGCCATTACCCACCTGGCGCTGATCCCCCCAGCTGCCGTCACCAGCCCGAAACATCTGGCCATTAATTTTCATGACGGCCCATTGCCTGCCTACGCCGGCCTGAACACACCCATGTGGGCATTGCTGGAGGGCGCCAGCGACTATGGCATCAGCTGGCACCTGATGGCTGCAGACATTGATGCAGGCGATATTCTGCTGCAACAGCCCGTTGCCATTAGCGCGGATGACAGCGCCCTATCCCTGAACACCAAGTGCTTTGCCGCCGCGCTGGAGAGCTTCCCCCAGCTGCTGCAGATGCTCAAGGACAACAGCCTGCAACCAGTACCCCAGGATCTGGCACGGCGTACCTACTTTGGCCGTAACCAGCGTCCGGCACTGGCCGGTGTGCTGGACTGGCAGCGCCCTGCCGCCGAGCTGGCACGATGGGTGCGGGCTTTGGATACCGGCAGCTATGCCAACCCCCTGGCGGCTGCAAAAATGCTGCTGCCCCAGGGCGCCTGTCTGGTGCAGAGCGCACAGGCCCTGCCGGATGACACAGCGGCACAGCAGCCACCTGGGACCCTGCTGCAACTGGACCCCGAACTGCATATACAGACGGCTGCCGGCATTCTGGCCATCACCGCCCTCAGTACGCTGCAGGGTGAGCCCCTGCCTCTGTCCAGCCTGGGCGATCAACTCCAGCTGGGCAGGCAGCTACCAACGCCCCCGGCCTCCCTGGCAGCCCTGATCCGCAGCAGCGCTACCCAGGAGCAGCGCTGGTTGCAGGATCTGCTGGCGGCAACACCCCTGGATCTGCCCTATCGGTTGCCTCAGGCTAACGCCATCGCAGAGTTTGCCGAGCTGGAATTCGTGCTCCCGGCAGACTTCCGCGATCTGGCTGGCAGTGCTGACCTGCAAGCCACCCTGGCGCCGGCCTTTATCCTGTTTCTGCAGCGCCTGCTGGGCGCTGGCCTCGGCAGCCTGGTCATTAGCGATAGCGCCCTGGTTACAGCCGCCAGCCAAGGCGCGGATCTGTTCGCCGGTGCCGGCTACTGGCAACCAGTTGCTGAGCAGTCCGCTCCGGCCTGGGAGCAGCTGCAGCGTCTGCAAACCGAACTCAAACAGCGCCTTGCTCGCGGTCCCTGGTTACGGGATCTGATTGCACGGCAGCCCCAGTTGCGCCAAAACCCGTTGTTCCACTCCCAGGCACCGGTGGCACTGGTGTTGGGCGATGAGCCCGGCCCAGACCTGGCCAATGCCGAACTGTGCCTGCTCATGGATACAGAAGGCAGGGCCAGGTTTCGTTATGACATGGGCTGCTATGACGCCGCCGCCATCAGCAGGCTGTGTGATCAGTTTTTGAGCCTGCTGCAAAGCCTGGCCCAGGCACCGGCCACGCCCGTCGGCCAACTTCAAATCATGTCCACCACCGAGCAGGAGCTGCTGCTGGTGGGCTGGAATGAAACTGCACAGCCCTTCCCCACCCAATTGCTGGTACACCAGGCCTTCGAAGCCCAGGTTGCCCTGACCCCGGATGCCGTTGCCCTTGTTGCAGGTGAGCGTCAGCTCAGCTATCAGGCGCTGGATCAGCGTGCGCAGGCACTGGCGCTGGAGTTGCAGGCCCAAGGAGTAGGTCCGGATGTGCTGGTGGGCGTGCACGTGGAGCGCTCCATCGAACTGCTGGTGGCGACGCTGGCCGTGCTCAAGGCGGGTGGCGCCTATGTACCCTTGGATCCCGCGTTTCCCGCAGAGCGGCTGGCCTTCATGATCGAAGATTCGGCCATGCCCATCATCATCACCCAAACTGGATTGAGTGATGCACTGCCGGCAACCCAGGCCAAGCGGCTACTGATTGACAGCCTTACAGGTACGGGCCCGACACCAACCGCCAGCTTGCAGCAACGCACCAATCCCGATCATCTGGCCTATGTGATCTATACCTCCGGCTCCACCGGGCGACCCAAAGGCGTAATGATCGAGCACCGTAATGTGCAAAACTTTTTTACCGGCATGGATGCCATTGTGCCCAGAGAGAGAACCCGGCCCGAGGTCTGGCTGGCGGTAACCAGCCTGTCCTTTGATATTTCCGTGCTGGAACTGTTCTGGACCCTGGCCCGAGGCTTCAAGGTGGTGATCTATGACGAGAGCCGCAATCGCCAGACTGCGCCAGCGGCATCAGGAGCGCCGCCACAGACTCCCACCAACAACCAAGGCCAACGCCCCGGTCTGAAGATGGGCCTGTTCATGTGGGGCAACGACGACGCCCCCGGACCTGCCAAATACCGCCTGCTTATGGAAGGTGCACGCTTCTTCGACGCCAACGGCTTTCACGCCGTCTGGACACCGGAGCGCCACTTTCACGCCTTTGGTGGCCCTTACCCCAATCCAGCCGTCACCGGCGCCGCCGCTGCCGCGGTTACTCAGCATCTGAAAATCCGGGCCGGCAGCTGCGTAGTGCCCCTGCACCATCCGGTACGGATTGCGGAGGAATGGGGTGTGGTGGACAACCTCTCCAACGGCCGGGTGGAGCTGGCAGCTGCTTCCGGTTGGAATCCCAACGACTTCGTTCTGAAGCCGGAAAACCATGCCAACAACAAGCAGGTGATGTTCGATCAGCTGGAGCAAGTGCGGCGCTTGTGGCGCGGGGAAAAACTGGCATTTCCAGGGCCGCTGGGAGACATGGTGGCCGTGCAATCTCTGCCCCGCCCGGTGCAACCGGAACTGCCCTGCTGGATCACCACCGCAGGCAACCCGGAGACCTGGCGTGATGCCGGCGCCCGCGGCCTGCACGTACTCACGCATCTGCTGGGACAGAATATTGCTGAAGTGGGCGAAAAAATCCGTATTTACCGCCAGGCCAGGGCCGACGCCGGGTTTGATCCTGCGGCAGGCCAGGTGGCCCTGATGCTGCACACCTTTGTGGGTGATGACAGGGATGTGGTACGGGAACTGGTGCGGGAACCCATGAAATCCTACCTGGCCAGCTCTATGAAACTGGCCATGGATTTCGCCTGGTCTTTTCCAGCCTTCAAGCGTCCCGGCGGCCAGCAGAGCCGGCCAGAAGATGTGGATATCAAGAGCCTGTCCGCGGAAGAAGTGGACACCATTCTGGATTTTGCCTTTGAGCGCTACTTTGAAACCAGCGGCCTGTTCGGTGATCAGACGGATTGCCTGGAGATGCTGAGCCAATGCGCCAGCATCGGTGTCACTGAGATCGCCTGTCTGCTGGATTTCGGTGTTGCCACTGACACCATCATGCAAAGCCTGCCGGCACTGAAAGCATTGAAGGATGCCTTTGATGCCAGCCATGCCGCGCTGCTCCCTGCCGGCGTGGATCTGGACGCCACTGCCGCCGATCACAGTTTTGCCGCCGAAGTGGCACGGCATCAGGTCACCCATTTGCAGTGCACGCCGTCCATGGCGCGGATGTTTACCGCCAACACCGAAGGCGCTACTGCACTGGCACAAGTCCCGCACCTGCTGCTGGGTGGCGAAGCCCTGCCCCAGGCCCTGGCACAGCAACTGCGCAGCCTGCGCCAAGGCACATTGACCAATGTCTATGGCCCCACCGAGACCACCATCTGGTCATTGAGTTGGCGCCTGACCCAAGTCGACGGGGCCATCCCCATCGGCCGGCCCATGGCCAATACCCGTACTTATGTGCTCGACGACCAGCGCCGCCCGGTACCTGTGGGCATGACGGGCGAACTCTTTATCGGTGGCGCCGGTGTTGCCCGCGGCTACCTGGGACGGCCAGCATTGACCGCGGAACGATTTGGTACAGACCCCTTCTGCAACGCGCCTGATGCCCGCATCTATGCTACTGGCGATCTGGTGCGCTACCGCCCGGACGGCGTGCTGGAATACATCGGCCGCAACGACTTCCAGGTCAAAGTCCGGGGCTATCGCATTGAACTCGGGGAAATTGAGGCGCAACTGGAAGCCCTGCCCGACGTCCAAGAGGCAGCCGTGGTGGTGCGTGAAGATGAGGTTGCGGACCAGCGGCTGGTAGCCTACCTGGTCACTCAGGGTGCGGCAGACCCGCAACGCTGGCGCGCCCAGCTACGGGATCTGCTGCCCAGTTATATGCTGCCCAACGACTTCGTGGTGCTGGCCGATATGCCGCGTACGGCCAATGGCAAGCTGGACCGTAAGGCACTGCTTGCGCTGCAACCCAAACAGGCAACCACAGCTGTTCATATGCCTGTCGCCGCCGAGGGAGATATTGAGCAGACACTGGTGCAGCTTTGGCAGCAGGTGCTGAAGCTGGACAGTCTGGGGGTAAACGACAACTTCTTCGATCTGGGGGGACATTCCCTGCTGGTGGTACAACTGCATGCCAAGTTGAAGCAACTGCTGCCGCAACCAGTGTCCCTCACCGATCTGTACCGCTTCCCCACCATTCGGGCGTTGGCAGAACACTTGCGTGGTGACAAGGTAGCGGACACGGGTAATACCGGCACCAGTCGCGGCGAACGGCGCCGCGCCATGCGCAGCCGGCGAGGTTAAGCCTCGCCGGCCCGTACGGCGCCCCACCAACCCGCACGCTGAAAAACTGGTTACAACCTGCGCTTGCAGAGATAATGGCGTGGAACGACCATTCCACCCTCATCGGCCAGCCCCCAATTTTGGCCACACTAGTACCTGGCAGTAGGAAAGCCGCATGACCACGGACTTCAGCGACACTGATATTGCCATCGTCGGCATGGCCATTCGCGTGCCTGGCGCCAGTACGCCAGAAGCCTATTGGGCCAATCTGCGGGACGGTGTGGAGTCCATCCGCTTCTATTCCGATGATGAATTGCGCGCCCGGGGCGTGCCGGAAAGCACCCTGGCTGATCCCAACTACGTCAAAGCGGGCATGCCGCTGCAGGGCTATGACGAATTCGATCCGGATTTTTTCGGCTTTAGCCCGAAGGAAGCCGCCATTCTGGATCCCCAGCATCGCCAGTTTTACGAAGTGGCCTGGGAAGCCCTGGAGCGTGCCGGACATGCACCAGCGAATTTTGACGGCGCCGTGGGCGTATTTGCCGGCTGCGGCATGGGCGCCTATTTCATGTTCAACCTGCTGTCCAATCCAGCGCTGGTGGATGAAGTGGGGATGTTCCTGCTCCGCCATACGGGCAACGATAAGGACTTTCTCGCCACCAGGGTTTCCTACACCTTCAATCTGAAGGGCCCCAGCGTCAATGTGCAGACCGCCTGCTCCACCTCCCTGGTGGCGGTGCACATGGCGGCACAGAGCCTGCTGTCCGGTGAATGTGATATGGCGTTGGCGGGTGGCTCCACCATCGAGCTGCCTCACAATCTGGGCTACGAATATAAGGAAGGCGAGATTCTTTCTCCCGATGGTCATTGCCGCGCATTCGACCACAGATCCAAGGGCACCGTATTTGGCAGTGGCACTGGCGTGGTGGTTTTGCGACGCCTGGCGGATGCCATCGCTGATGGCGACCATATTCATGCCGTTATCAAAGGCACCGCCGTGAACAATGATGGGTCCGGCAAAGTTGGTTACCTTGCGCCCAGCGTGGAAGGTCAGGCAGCGGCCATGGCCGAAGCCTTGGCTGTTGCCGATGTGGATGCGGATAGCATCAGCTATGTGGAATGTCATGGCACAGGCACACCGGTGGGCGATCCCATTGAGATCGCCGCGCTCACCAAAGCCTTTCGGGAATCCAGTGATCGGGTGGGTTACTGCCGCATCGGCTCGGTAAAATCCAGCATCGGCCATCTGGACACAGCGGCAGGTGTCGCCAGCCTGATCAAGGCCACCCTGGCACTGGAACACGGCCAGATTCCACCATCCTTAAATTACGAAGCCCCCAATCCCGCCATTGAATTTACCGACAGCCCTTTCGTGGTTGCAGACCGGTTGCAACCATGGCCAGGCACGGGCCCCCGACGGGCGGCGGTGAATTCCCTGGGCGTTGGCGGCACCAATGCCTTCGCCATCCTGGAGCAGGCACCGGTACTGCCGCCCAGCACCACAGATACCCAACCACAGCTGCTGGTGATATCCGCCAATAACCGCAAGGCCCTGGACGACGCCGCCGCACGCCTGGCAGCCTGGCTGGGAAACAATACCCAAGTGCCGCTGGCAGATGTGGCCTACAGCCTGTTGCTGGGACGGCATGGTTTTGAACAGCGCCGCATTCTGGCCGCCAACGATCATCTGGAAGCCGCTCGGCTGCTGCGTGAGAACGACGCCCGTCGGGTATTCAACCAGGTTGCTGACCTGGATCGGCCGTCGCTGGTCATGATGTATCCCGGTGGCGGCGCGCAGTACTTCCGCATGAGCCGGGATTTGTATGATCAGGAGCCTGTGTTCAAACAACACATGGATCAGGGCTTGGCGCTGCTACGCACCAGATTTGGTGTCGACCTCTCTGCCATCTATCTGGCTGATTCTGAACAAAAAGAACACACCGTACAGGCGCTCACCAAACCCGGCGTGCAATTGCCGCTGATTTTTCTGGTGGAATATGCACTTACCAAGCTCTGGGCCCACTATGGGGTCGTGCCTGCGGCGGTGATGGGGCATAGCCTGGGTGAGAACACGGCAGCCTGTATTGCCGGCGTCTTCAGTTTCGAGGATGCACTGGGCCTGGTGTTGCTGCGCGGCCAACTGATGGATGAAGTTCCCGCCGGCGGCATGCTCAGCGTATCCATGCCAGCCGATGAGCTGCGCACTTGGCTGGGTGATGAACTGGATCTCGCGGCCGCCAACAGTCCGCAGTTGTCCGTGGCATCCGGCCCGGCAGACAAACTGGATGTGTTGGCGGCGAAACTCACAGCCGCCGGCATCGACAACCAGCGGGTACGCATCAATATCGCTGCCCATTCCCGACTGCTTGACGGCATTTTGGAGCCTTTCGGTGCCTATTTGCGCAGCATCCGCCTGCAGGCGCCACAACTGCCCATCATGTCCAACCGCACTGGTGACTGGCTGACGCCAGCCCAGGCAACAGACCCGGACTATTGGGTCGCGCATTTGCGCAACAGCATCTTGTTTGCCCAGGGCGTGGATACCCTGTTGGCGGAACCCGAGCGGGTATTTCTCGAAGTCGGCCCAGGTAACACCTTGGGTTCGCTGGTACGGCAAAATCCTCAGGCACCGGCACAGCGTGTGCTCTCTTCCCTGCGCCATCCCGAGGACCCGGTGGCTGACACCACCTATTTACGCGCCATCATGGGGCGGCTCTGGGCGCTGGGTATCAAGCTGGACACCGGCAAACTCTGGCAGGGCCAGCGCAGGCGCGTACCGCTGCCCACCTATCCATTTCAGCATGCCAGATACTGGATTGAGCCAGGCAAGGGTCAACAGCTGGATAGCAAAGTTGAATCCCGCCCCATGCGTTTGCCAGAATTCGACAGTTGGTTTCGCGCCCCACGCTGGGTGCAACAGGGCATCCTGGAATCCCTGGATACACCCTGCCGCTGGTTGGTCTTCCATGGCCGGGAACCCGTAGCCGATGCACTGCTTGCACAATTACGCGCAGATGGCCATCAACTGATCTGTGTGCAACCCGGTGATACCTTCGCCCGCATCAATACCGATACCTTTACCCTGGCACCAGAAGCCGGCGGTAGTGGTTATCAGGAGCTTATTGACACCCTGGTCGCAGAAGATTTGCTGCCGGAGCGCATTCTGCATACCTGGCTGCTCACCTGGGATCGCAGCTTTCGCCCGGGATCCACGTTCTTCCATCGCAACCAGGAACATGGCTTTTATTCGTTGTTCTATCTGGCCCGTGCACTGAGCAAAGCCAATGCTACGGAACAGCCGCTACATATGATCGTCGCCGCCAATGGCGCACACCGCTTGGGTACGGAATCCGTTCTGCATCCAGACAAGGCCACCGCATTGGGCCCTTGTGCGGTCATTCCACGGGAATATCCCAAGATCAGCTGCAGTTTTGTCGATCTGGTATTGGATGAGAAACCGGAGCGCGGGCGCAGCCGGCAACAGGCCCAGCAACAGCTGGTTGCAGCGGCGGCAGCCGCCTTGGCGGCGGAGGCCTCCGCCAAGGCAGAAAACCAGGTGATCGCCTGGCGTGATCAGGTACGTTGGCAGCGCACCCTTAGCAGTGCTGCAAAAGCCATGCGGAGTCTGAAGGATGCGCCGCCCAAGGTCATTCGGGGTGGTGTGTATCTTCTGACCGGCGGTTTTGGCGGCATCTCCGGTGTGATTGCCGACTGGTTGGCGCGCAGCTACCAGGCGAAACTGGTATTGCTGAGCAGAACACCGCTGCCGGTGCGCGAAGAATGGCCTTCCTGGTTGCAGGAACACGCGGCCACAGACAGTATCAGCCAAGCCATTTCCCGTATCCAACAACTGGAAGCAATGGGTGCCCAGGTACTGCCCATTGCCGCCGACGTAACTGTCGCTGAACAAATGCAGGAAGCCCTGGCGCAAACCAACGCCAAGTTTGGTGCGCTGCGCGGTGTATTTCATACCGCCGGCGTGATCAGGGACAGCCTGATTGCCCTGAAAAGTCAGCGCGATATCGAGGAAGTGTTTGCCGCCAAGGTTTATGGCACCCTGGTGCTGGATGAATTGCTGCAGAATACACCACTCGACTTCCTGCTTCTGTTCTCCTCCACCAGCGCCTATGTTGCGCCCCAAGGTCAAATTGACTATGTGGGTGCGAACGCCTTTGTCAACGCCTTTGCCCAAGCCCAATCCGGTCACCGCCCCTGGCCGGTGACCGCCATTAATTGGGGTATCTGGCGTGACGTAGGCATGGTGGGCTCGCAAGCTGGCGCCAACGCCGCCAGCAATGGCAGCGTCCAGATGCCTGTGGGCAACGGCACAGAAACCGCGGCTCCTGGCCACAAGACCAACCACCCGCTGTTCCAGCAGCACCAGGTCAGCCGCGATGGCGTATTACAGGAACATGTTTTTAGCGGCTCGCTATCGACCCAGGACTGGGTCATCAACGAACACCGGCTGGCCAATGGTGATGCCCTGCTCCCAGGCACTGGCTATCTGGAACTGATTCGGGCGGCGCTGGCAGAGATCGGTGTTGCTGGTCCCTGGCAGATTGCCAACCTGCTGTTCCAGAATCCTTTATATGTTACCGATACCGAAACGCGTGCATTCCAGGTCCAACTACGCGGCGATCAACAGCGCTGGGAAGCACAGATACTTGCTGCAGATACGCAAGGCTGGTCACCCTGCGCCAGCGCCCGGGTAACGCAACTGACAACGCAGGAGCAACCTGCTGCGCTGAATATTCCACAGCTGGAGCAACAAACACAGGCGCATGCGGAAAGCGCCGGTGGTGGCAGCACGATACGCACCAAGCAGGAAGATCATCTCCAGTTCGGTCCGCGCTGGCGTGTACTCAAGCGTATCCAACACGATAAGCAACAGGCATTGGCGCGCCTGCAAATACCGGCTGGTTATGAAGCGGATCTGCATGACTACGGCTTGCACCCCGGGCTGCTGGATATTGCTACCGGCTGCGCCATGGATTTAATTCCCGGCTACGCCGAGCAGGAAGTGGCAAGTCATCTCTGGGTACCGCTATCCTATCGTCAGTTTCGCTACTTTGCGCCGTTGACAGCCCACATCTGCAGTCATCTGAAGCTGGCCAAGACCAGTGATATCAGTAACGGCTTCGCCGCTTTTGATGTCTGTATTACAGATCCCGAAGGCCAGGTACTGGTGCAGATTGATCAACTGACGCTACGTCGTATTGATGGCCGCTTGGCCAATAGCAAGGCCATGGGTGTGGGCAGCAACGTCCAACCCAACGGTGAATCTGCTGCCGAAAACGGTGCTGGTAGACGTAAGCTTTCACCGGGAGAACAGGCACTGCAGCACAATGTCAGCCAGGGCATAGCACCAACTGATGGCATCGAAGCACTGGACCGATTGCTGCGCAGCGCCATGCCGGCGGAAATCATTATCAGTTCCATGGATCCAGCGCAGCTGATTCGCCAGGCGGAAAGCATCAGCCAGGCTGCCAGCGGCGATACCGAGGCCCGCTTTGCCCGCCCGGAACTGGACAGCGACTTTGAACCCCCCAGGGATGAGGTGGAAAAAGGGCTGGCAGACCTCTGGGGCAAGCTGCTGGGCGTAGAAGGCATCGGTATTCGTGACAGCTTTTTCGATCTGGGTGGCCATTCCCTGATTGCCGTGCGACTGTTCAATGAGATCAGCGACAAATACGGCGTGGATCTGCCCATGTCCGTACTGATGCAGACGCCAACGGTTGCCGGCCTGGCGGAAATGATCAGAGGCGAAGCGCCCACCGAGGATGCCGAGGTGCAAACCCTTGGCGCGAGCCCAAGCAAGCCGGCAGCGGCAACGCTGAAGTACAAGTATATTGTCCCCATGCATACTGGCCCGGTGGCTGATGGCGTGCCGCTGTTTCTGGTGGCGGGCATGTTCGGGAACGTACTGAACCTGAGTCACTTGGCGCATTTGCTAGGAGAGGAGCGACCGTTTTACGCCATCCAGGCGCGCGGTCTGTACGGTGACGCGCCGCCCCATGAATCCTTTGAAGAGATGGCCCGAGACTACTTGGCAGAAATCCGTCAGGTACAGCCCAAGGGACCCTATCTGCTGGGCGGATTCTCCGGCGGCGGTCTGATTGCCTTTGAGATAGCCCGCCAGCTACTGGCACAGGGTGAGCAGATTGAAACTGTGATTCTGCTGGATACACCAGTGTATATGCCAGCCAGGTTGAGTATCAGAGATAAACTCAGCATGCTCTGGCAGGATTTCCGGATACTGGGGCCTGAGGTGATCACCACAAGGATTCGCGATCGCTTGGCTTGGCATCGGGCCCAACAAGCTCGTCAGGCCGCCCTATCCAACACCAAGACCGAGGAAACCGTTTCCTTCCAGTCGGAAAAGGTGGGCGAAGCATTTATGCGCTCCCTGATGAAGTATCAAATGCACAGGACCGACGTGGCCGTCGCCCTATTCCGACCACGCCTGAACATCAAATATCGATTGCCCGGCGATCGGCAGCTAGATGACGAGCGCAACTATCTGCTGCCGGATAACGGTTGGACGCCTTATGTTCGCCAGGTAACCGTATTTGAGGTACCAGGTAACCATGACAGCATGGTACTGGAGCCTAATGTCCGGGTGTTGGTATCACTGGTAAGGCGTGCCATTACCACTGCTGAGGCCGCCGGATAATCCGGCATGCTCAGCGTTCAGCGATGACAGGTACGCCAGCCACCCATGCCGTCACCGCGCTGCTAGCGCACAGGGCGACCGAGCAGCCAGACCAGGCCGCCTATATACAGCTGGACAGCAAACTGGCGAAAGCCAAAACGCTCACCTATGGGCAGTTGCTGGACCAGGTTAAGTACTGTGCCGGCGCCTTACGCCATCATGCCGAACCTGGCACCCCGATACTGCTGGCCATGCCCAATGGACTGGAAACCCTGGTGCTATTCTGGAGCGCCTTGTGGGCAGGCTTGATTCCTGTTCCCGCACCTGCGCCAGACCCACGCCAAGGAAAAACACAGGCTCTACGTCTGCAGCAAATCATCAATACCAGTGGCGCCCGCCTTGCTATCGTGGAAAAGGTACCTCCGGAGAGTCCAGTAGCAAACTGCAGGTGGTTAACAACGCTGCAGATCTTTTCCAACCGAGCCAGCCCTGCCGAGCTGCCCGTGGCGA
>JBJHDG010000028.1:0-13569 GCA_050486425.1 Pseudomonadales bacterium
ACGCCGGTGGTGTGCATTGCCTGAAGTATGGGCTGACGCTGCATAACCTGCTTGGTTTGCGCGCGCTCACCTACACGGGTGATGAAATTGTGATAGGCGGCGCCGCACTGGATTTCCCTGGCTATGATCTGCTGGCGCTGCTCACCGGTTCCGAAGGGCTGCTGGCGGTAGTGACCGAAGTCACCTTGCGGCTTTTGCCACAGCCACCGCAGCGACAACTGGTGCTGGGCGCTTTTTCCAAGGTGGAACAGGCGGCGGAGGCAGTGACCCAGGTGATCGCCGCCGGCATTCTGCCGGCAGGTTTGGAAATGATGGATCAACTGGCGTTGCAGGCTGCTGAAGCCTATGCAGGTGCCGGCTATCCCTTGGATGCTGCCGCTATTTTGCTCTGTGAACTCGATGGTGGCGCCGCGGAAGTGCGGGAGCAGGCGGCCCGGGTGGCGCGCCTGTTCGAGCGCGCTGGGGCCCAGGCGGTGCGTATCGCCCAGCAACCGGCGGAAGTGGAACGTTTGTGGCGGGGACGCAAAGCCGCATTTCCTGCCGTCGGCCGTTTGGCACCGGACTATTACTGCATGGACGGCACCATTCCACGTCGGCAACTCGCCAAGGTGCTGACCCAGATTGCGCAATTGTCAAAAGCTTTCGGCTTGCCCGTGGCTAATGTATTCCACGCTGGCGATGGCAATCTGCATCCGTTGATTCTTTACGATGCCAACCAGCCCGAGCAGTTGGCCAAAGCGGAGGCCTTTGGCGCCCGCATCCTGGAACTCTGCGTGGCGGTGGGTGGCACCATTACCGGCGAGCATGGTGTGGGCGTGGAAAAACTGGATCAGATGTGTGTGCAGTTCAGCGCCGAGGAGCTGGCGCAGTTTCATGCCGTCAAGCGCGCGCTGGATCCCATGCAGGGGTTGAATCCAGGCAAGGCGATTCCCACCCTGGCACGTTGTGGCGAACTGGGCGGCATGCATGTGCATGCCGGCGCCTTGCCGTTTCCCGAACTGGACCGATTTTAGGCATGCACAGCCATGCGTGAGAAGGACGACAGCGAGCGTTTACTGCACCTGGTGCAGGACGCTTTGGCACGGCAGCAGCCGTTGGCGCTGCTGGGTAGTGGCAGCAAACACTTTCTCGGTCCCCCAGGGCGGGGTGGCACGCTGCTGAGTGTCAGCGAGCATAGCGGTGTCATTGACTATGCGCCCTCCGAGCTCATGTTACGCGCACGTGCCGGCACCGCGTTGACCGCCATTACCCAGTTGTTGGATGCCCAGGGGCAAATGCTGCCCTTTGAGCCACCTCAGTTTGGTGGTCAGGGTACTCTGGGTGGCGCCTTGGCCACCGGGTTGGCCGGTCCCGGCCGGCCTTGGCGTGGCAGCGTGCGTGATGCAGTGCTGGGCGTGGAAATCATCAACGGGTTGGGCCAGCGTCTGCAGTTTGGCGGGCAGGTGATGAAGAACGTGGCTGGCTTTGATGTATCGCGTTTAATGGCAGGTGCATTCGGCACGTTGGGCTTGGTGCTGAGCCTGAGTGTGCGCCTGGTGCCAAAACCCGAAACCGAGCTCACGCGGGTATTCCAACTCAGCCCCGCCCAGGCGCAGGATTGGCATCTGCATTTGGGACGTCAACCCGAACCCGTCACGGCCAGCTGCTACGATGGTGAGAATCTGTATTTGCGCTTGTCCGGTAGCCTGGCCGCAGTGGCGGCTGCAGCGTCACGCTTGGGCGGCAGCGAGGATCCGGAGCAGGGTGCCATCTGGCAGCAGCTGCGGGATCAGCGGCACCCTGCGTTGAGCCAGGGACCGCTGTGGCGTTGTCTGTTGCCGGTGGATGCGCCTGATCCCTGGCCGGGTCGTTACTTGGTGGAGTGGGGCGGTCGGCAACGTTGGTTGCAGGCGGCCTTGCCAGGGCCGGCGCTGATGGCCCGCTGTCAGGAACTGGGTGGACACGCCAGTCTATTTCGCGCTGGCAGCGATGAGTTGCCACTGCCCCAGCAATATCAGGCGCAGCCGGATCCGGTCAGCCTGCATTATCAGCAGCAGATCAAGCTGGCGTTTGATCCCCAGGGGATTTTCAATCCCGGCCGGCTGTATCCGGAGTTTTAGCGTGCAGACCAACCTGCCTGCAGCCGTGCTGGCTGATCCATTGGGAGAACGTGCGGAAGCTATTCTGCGCAGTTGCGTGCATTGCGGTTTCTGCAATGCGGTCTGCCCGACCTATGCGCTGTTGGGTGATGAATTGGATGGGCCGCGTGGTCGCATCTATCTCATCAAGGAGTTGCTCAGCGCGGAGCCGCCAGGGGCGGAGGCGCCGGCAACCGAACAACAACGGCTCACTGCCACGCATCTGGATCGTTGTCTCACCTGTCGCGCTTGTGAAACCAGCTGTCCTTCCGGCGTGGCCTATCACGAGTTGCTGGAATACGGACGCGCTCAGGTCGCGCAAGTGCCACGGGACGATCCGCACTATCGTTGGCGTAAGCAACTGTTATTGACCCTGGTGCCTTATCCGGCGCGCTTGCGTCCGTTGCTGCGGCTGGGGCGGTGGCTGCGACCCTTGCTCGGTTGGTTGCGGTGGCCTGCAGGGGGGCTGACACTGGCGGCGCAGATTCCTGCAGCACCAATGCGGGATCGGGGGAGTAAGCGACATGTCCCGGGCGCCGGCCTGCAGGCCGAACCACGACTGGACGCCGCCAGCAGCGGGGCTGTGTTGCTGCTGCAGGGCTGTGTGCAGCGCCTCACGACACCGGACACCAACAGTGCGCTGCGCCAGCTATTACAGCGTCTGGGCGTGCAGGTTTACACCGCAGCTGCGGAAGGCTGTTGCGGCAGTTTGCACTTGCATCTGGGTGAGCAGGCCCAGGCGCTACAATTGATGCGCGACAATCTGCGGGCATTGGCACCCTACCTGTCGAAGGTTGATGCGGTGATCTCCACCGCCAGCGGTTGTGGTCCTGGTTTGCAGGACTATGGGCGATTGTTGGCGACGGATGCCGAGTACGCGGAGCTGGCAGCGGCATTTTCTGCCAAGGTGCAGGATGCTGCCGTTTATCTCGCTGCGCTGGATGTACCCCTGCTGCAGAAGCGGCCCTGGCGCCGGGTGGCCTGGATGCCACCCTGTAGTTTGCAGCATGGTTTGCACGGTGATGGTGAGGTGGTGCAGTTGCTGCAGGCAGCAGGCTACGAGCTGGTGCCGATGTCGGGATCCGACTATTGTTGTGGCGCAGCGGGCAACTATATGCTGACTCAGCCGGCGCTGGCGGCGACCTTGCGGGAGCGCAAGCTGGCGCAGCTCGAACGCTTGCAACCAGAAGTGATTGTTACCGCCAATGTGGGCTGTCAGTTGCATCTGGCGCCAGCGGCAGCGGTGCCCGTGGTGCATTATCTGGAGTTGCTGGGATAGCCGGGACAGCCGGGATAATCAGGAGATGAGCCTTATGCGGAAATTGGTTTTGGGTGTGATGACATTGTTGCTGGCAGTGACTGTACAGGCGCAGCCATTGGCACGGCAGCAGGTTGAGAATTGGCTGGCAGCCGCTGCGGAACTGGAAGCCTGGGGTGAGCAGCAAACGCAAGCACTACCGGAGGTTGGATTCGATGCTTTTATGCGGGCGGATGGCAGTTTTGATGCGCCCGCTTGGGAGCGGGAATTGCACCAAGTGATGTCCGCGTATCCGGAAGTTGATCGCATTCTCAAGCGTGGGGGATTTACCGATGTGGCGGAATGGGCTCGGGTCACCCTGCAGGTCACCAAAGCCTACTTTACCCTGCACATGGCAGAGACAGGGCCAGAAATGGAGCAGTACATGCAAGAGGCCATGCGGCAGCTGGAAGCGGCCGCTCACATCCCGCCGGAACAGCGGGAGATGATGCGCCAGCAGATGCAGCAGACCATAGGTATGAGCAGGCTCTGGTTGCAGGATGTCAGCGATGCAGATGTGGCGCTGATCCGCGAGATGCGTGCCGAGATTGAAGCCTATTTTGAGGATGGCGATTAAGCCGTCATCACCTAAGGCAGAGGAATAAACTCCTGCTCATCCCCCGGCACCTTGGCAAACTCGCCGTTACGCCAAGCCTGCTTGGCAGCTTCGATACGTGCCTTGCTGCTGGAGACAAAATTCCACTCGATATGGCGCTCACCCAGGTTGTCACCGCCAATCAGTGCCAACTTGGTTGGCACCGTGGCGGTGACGCTGACGCTGCCGGGCGCAAACAGGGCCAGCGCCTGGGCGGGAATGGTTTGCTGTTGCGTTTGTAGTTCGCCCGTTACCACATACAGGCCGCGTTCGGCGGCGGGCGGCAGTTCCAGGCTTTGCCCGGGCGCCAGACTGGCCTCCAGGTAGAGCGTGGGAGAGAACAGCTTTACTGGTGAGGTTGCGCCATAGGCACTGCCCATCAGCACACGCACAGGTACTTCATTCACCATGACTGAAGGGATTTCGCCGGCTGTGTAGTGATAAAAGGCAGGCGCAATTTCCTCTTGCGCGGTTGGCAGCGCCAGCCAAAGCTGCAGGCCATGCAGCGGGCGCTGCAGGCCATGGCGCTCCGGGCGCTCCCGCTCGGAATGCACAATGCCACGCCCGGCCACCATGAGATTGATGGCGCCAGGTTCGATGGTCTGGACGCTGCCCAGGGAGTCCCGGTGCAGCATTTCCCCGGTGAACAGGTAGGTCACCGTCGCCAGGCCAATATGGGGATGTGGCCGCACATTGAGACTACTGCCTGGTTGAAACAGGGCCGGACCCATTTCATCAAAGAATACCCAGGGTCCGATCATGCGGCAGGTTCTGGTGGGTAATGCCCGCCGCACTTGCAAATCACCCAGATCGGTCTCCTTGGTTTCAATGAGTCGGATGAGTGCGCCTTGGCAGGCGTGCTCTGTACATTCGTGCAAGGTGTTCGCTGACATATTGCTCATGGCGGGTCTCCTGTTACAGCAGTATGCGATTGCCGGCGCTGCGCTGGCGTGGGCTAAGTCCGAAACGGTTGCGTTCCATATCGTTCAGTGGCCGCACCTGGAGTAACACCATGGAATGGGGATTGCGGCTCAGGGCCCGAAAATGGAAAGCCTGCTCCTTGTCCAGATAGTACAGGAGCATATGGTCCCGTCGATCCTCTGTGTATTCCAGGATGTAGTTGGGCGCGCCTTTCTCGGCGATGAAGTCCCGGATGGCAGCACCCCGATAACGTTGAATGTACTGCAGCCTGCGGTAGCCAAGGCTGTTACGGCTGTCATCGACGATCAGGTACTGATTGCGCGCTTCGTGGTCGGTCCAACCGTACATGTAGGAGGCGCAGCCAGGCAACGCGAGTGATAACACCAGTGCCAGGGTGGGGAGCAACAGGTCGCGGATCGGCAGTTTGCGGATCGGCAGTATGCAGATCATAGGGTCTCCAATACCAGGCCGGCGGCAGTAGCCGGACGCACTACTTTGCCGTCAATGCGCCGGGCTGTCCATGCTGCCGAAAATGCATTTGGTGTCCTGTTGTGAGTGCCGGGTTCCTTCTGGGCGCGCAAAATTCATTGACAAGCAGGGGGTTCTGGCAATAGATAGTGCTGTCCAATCAGGGAGCACAGCGATGGAAACCTTTCTGCTTGCAGCGGAATTCCAGGCCACAGCGGATGACTACGACAGTGGCATGGCCATCTTGGAGGAGGCGGTGGAGAAGGCCAAAAGCAAGCTGCTCGCCAGCCCTGGCATACTGCGGGTGAGTATCGTCTATGACTACGAATACGATAATGATGGCCAGCGGGTGTTGTACCTGCCCGCGGTGGATGAGGCCAGTGACGACTGGGATGATGGTGACGATGACTTTGATGATGATGATGACGACAATGATGATTGGGACGAAGACGAAGAGGGCTACGAGGATGATTACTAATACTTGCCTCGGGAGCGCAGCCCTATGAACACACATTCCTATGCGGTGGTATTTGCTGTTGAAGCCGATGATTACGAAAGTGCGCTGAATCTGTTGCAGGATGCTTTGGAGAGCGCCGAACCCCAATTGTTTTCGGTAGACGGGCTGGAATCAGGCAGCGTAGTGGTTGATTACGAATACGATAATGATGATCAGCGCGTGCTGTATCTGCCGCCAGAGGATGATCCGGAAAACAGTTGGCTGGATGAGGATGACGCAGATTAGCCAAGCCAACCCAACCCGGAATCAGTCGGGTTGCCTGCCGCTCCCACGCAGCCGTTGGGTAAGTGTCTCCAGTAAGGCCACGCCGACGAAGCCTCCAACCACCCCGACCAGGAATGCCCCGGCCTCAGTGGCGGCAATTGCGGTCGGTAGCGATAGCAGGCCGACACCGATCACGCTGGCCACGTAAACAACCGCAGCGGCCAATACGCCTTCCAAAACGCGCGCACCCGAACCGCCTTTGCCGGCACCGGGTTGAAAGCGCCGGCTGAAGCCGCCGATTACACCGCCCAACAGGGCGGCCAAGGGTGGCAACACCGGGACTTCCTGCTGAATCAGGATGCTGTCGGTAAGACCGCCGGCCGTGGCGGTGACCTGGGTCGGGCCAAAACCGCCGGAGCGTAAGTGAAACTGGGCCTGGGCGCTGCCCGCAGGCAAGATCAGCCGCGCCGGCGTCGGTCGTGTACCGCCACTGACCTGCAGGGATACCAGGGTGTCCTCGCCAACAGGAGCTGGCGCGCCGTGCGGCAGCAGGTGCACCACATCCACACTGATACTGCCGAGGCCGAAACCGGCCATGCTGGTTGCCAGCGGACGCAGCTCAATGCGCGGCAATACTTCCAACGCAAAATCCATATCCCCCAGGGTGGAACGTAGCTCCAGCACAGGTGCGCTGGTGGTAGGCATGAAATGCAGGCTGGCCTGCTGTTCGTGTTCTAATCCGGCACGCACCAGGCTGATATCCGCCATGGGCTCTGCGAGCATGCCGCGAAAGCCGAAGCGCACCACCACCGGTTCGTCAAGGTTGGTGGTGATGGCCTCAGCCGGCGCCTGTAACCCCAATGCGATCTGGGTGGTGTAACGTCGTTCCGCAGTATTCCAGGTAACCGGTATCGGCGAGGCAACAATGGTGGGCCGCAGCCATACCGGGGATTCGGTTGTCGCTTCCGGTGCGCGCACCAGAACGCCGGTGGGCAGCACCATTCTCTCGTTGCTCATCTGCAGTGCGACCATGGAGCTGGGTCGTACGATCAGTTGTTGTTCGTCCGAGGCCAACACTTGAAGGTCGTGGCTACTGTGATGTGCGCTGGATTCACGCAAGAGCTGTCGGCCGGCAATATCCGTAACTTCAATATCGCCGGCGAATGGGGTGGCTTCGGTGCCCAGTTGCCGCAGTAATTGCCTTGATTCCCGCTGCCGGAGTTCGTCCTGCGCAGCAAGCGGCGCGCACAGTAGCAGTGCGCAGAGGGCCAAGCTCAAGCTGTGGCGCTGACGGGGCTTGGTTTGCATGAGTTTGCGCCTACCAACGGCACTGAGGGCTGATGTCGAAATCTAGCCGTTGCCAGCCGCAGGTTAAAGCCCGGATGCCAAATTTATTTTTTGACTGAGTCAACCCCGGGTTGGCGGTGCTGTGAATGCATTGTCCGCCGACAAGATGTGATCGGGATTTAAAACTTCAACACGGCCATCAATTCCGTCACTCTTGGCTTGGTGTTGTTGGCAAAAACCAACGTCGAGTACCCGGCGCGAATTTGGAGGTTTCGGTTCAGGTTGACGCCGACCCCTGCACCGTAGGAAGTGGCTTGGTCGCTGAAACTGTGGGAGTAGTACGTCGATTTGACGCTTGCTTTGGCACTGCCGTAACCCAGGCGCACGTGTGGCTCCACAATTTCCTTAATCGGCCAACCAAGTAGTAGATCAAAAGTGGACAGTGAGCCGTTGCCGCGCCGGTTGCCATCCGTCATGCGCGCATTGGTATGGGTCAGCTCGGCGGCAACAAGACGATTAAACCGAACTCCTACGATGAACCTATACCCTGTGTCATTACCTTTAAACGAAGTGTCGCTTGCTCGAATCAACACGTCCGCCATACCTGCCGCAAAGTATGGGCCAGCGTTGTTTGCATGCACCGGTGCTGAAACCAATGTGTAAAGTCCCAGAGTAATTAATGAAAGCTTGATGAATTTCATTGTTGCTGAATCCTTGCTTTTATATGGGCGGGTTCTGCATCAGATCGGCAACTCCCCCGTAGCCATGCTGAGATCCCCGCGTTGGTTGTACGAACGCATGGCAAAATCGGCGATGCGCATCAGATGCACTTCGTCGGAGCCGTCGGCAATGCGAGACCAACGGGCATTGATCAGCATGTTCGCCAGCGGTGTATCGTTGGAATAACCCAAGGCACCATGCACTTGCAGGGCCCGATCCACGGTGCGCCACAGGGTATTGGCCACATGGTATTTCGCCATGGATACTTCCGGCCGGAAGTCCACGCCCAGCTCGATCCGGTAGGCGGCATGCAGCACCATCAGCTTGGCCTGATACAGCTCTACGGTGCTGTGCGCCATCATCCACTGGATACTTTGTTTTTCCGACAGCAGTGAACCGTGGGCATAACGTTTTTGCGCGCGGTCGATCAGCATCTCCAGCGCCATTTCGATCTGGCCCAGCCAGCGCATGCAGTGACCCAGCCGTGCCGGCCCCAGCCGCACCTGCCCGAGTTCATGCCCGCGACCACGCGGCCCCAGCATGTTCTCTTTCGGGATGCGCACATTCTTGTATTCGATTTCCGGGTGACCACCGCCACCACCCATGGTTTGCACATCGCGCACGATGTTAAAGCCCGGGGTGTTGGTGGGCACGATAAAGGCGGAGGTCCGGCCCTGGGCCACTTCCGCATCATCGTCGGTTTTGGCGATGACAATGGCAAAGTCGGCGCGCTGCGCGCCGGAGGTAAACCACTTCTTGCCGTTGATGACCCACTCATCGCCGTCTTCCACGGCGGAGGTTTGGATCTGGGTGGGGTCGCTGCCGGCCACATCGGGCTCGGTCATGGAGAAGCAGGACAGCATGGTGCCTTCCATCAATGGCTTGAGCCATTTTTCCTTCTGCGCCGGGGTGCCGAAGTGCAGCAGGGTGTGCATGTTGCCTTCATTGGGCGCCTGGCAGTTGATGATGTAGGGCCCCATGGGTGTTTTGGTGGCTTCTGCTGACATCATGGCGGTGGCGGTGATGCCCAGGCCCATGCCACCCACTTCTTTCGGCATGTGGGGTGCCCACAGGCCTTCTTCCCGGGCTTTTTGTCGCAGCTCGTTGATGGCGTCACGCCAGCCGTCGCGGCCTTCCTTGCCTTCTGCGCGCAGTTGGGCGAAGCGTGGCCGTACCACGCCGTGCATGAACTTGCGGGTCATTTCCCGCGCTTCTTCCACTTCTGGCGGAAAGGTGAAATCAATAGCCATCCGGGCCTCCGAGTTGGTTACAGAGATTTAGTTAGGGAACCTTACTAAAGAAAC
This sequence comes from Pseudomonadales bacterium, assembly GCA_050486425.1. Lineage (GTDB taxonomy): Bacteria > Pseudomonadota > Gammaproteobacteria > Pseudomonadales > Azotimanducaceae > SKXG01. The sequence continues at coordinate 9,431 of JBJHDG010000028.1, forward strand.
CGGGGTGCTGGGAAGAGGGCGGGTCTGTTCCCGGCCGGTTTATTCTGCCCCGGCCTGGGTAATCCGCTGCAACAGGTCCCTGGCCGCTGCGGCCAGGGCGGCGTCCTGGTGTGCCAGGCTCATGGCCTTGTGGCCGAACTGGCTGGCAGCGGTGGTGTTACCACCGGCCAGATGGGCCTCCCCCAGCGCCAGCCAAAGCTGGCCATTGTCCGGCTCCAGGCGGATGGCTCGTTCCAGCAGGGCCTGGGCCTGATTCAGGTTGCCCTGGGCCAGGGCGGCCTGGCTGTCTCTGAGCAGGCTGCTGCCGGGGGTTGCTGCGGCTCGGCTACCCACAGGGGCGCTGGTGCTGGGTGCCTGGGGTGCTGGCGCCGGCGGCGCCGGTTGTGGTGGCTGGGCCTGCATGCTGCAACCGGCCAACAGCAATAGCAGCACTGCGGCCAGCAGCAATGTGGGAAATACGCGTTGATGGCTGAGCGTCATGGTTGTCCAGTGTGCCAGATTCAGTCGAACCAGGCCCGCAGCCGCTGCACCGCACGGTCGCCGGCGCCACACTGGGGGCTGGGGCCGAGACGGGCCTGGCTGGGCAGCGGCAGGGTGACGGGTTCACCGCAGCGGCCACTGGCCAGACCACCGGCGGCATAGTCCAGGCTCACCAATTGGTGTTGGCGGGGGGTGGGCAGCACCAGTGGCTGGGTGCCCAGGGCCTGCATCAGGTTATCCCAGACCCGTAGCGCACCACTGCTGCCGGTCAGCCCGGTGGGACCGCCGTCCTGGGCACCGATCCAGATCACCACCAGACGCTGGGCGTCGAACCCGGCAAACCAGCTGTCCCGAAACTCACCCGAGGTACCGGTTTTGCCCGCCACGCCGAGCTTGGTGGTGGCGCGGCGGCCGGTACCGCGCCGCATGACCTGTGCCAGGGCATGGTTGAGGACGAGCACGGCATCCGGATCCGCCAGTTGCTGTACCTGTAAGGGGTAACGGCGTGCCAGCTGATCCTGCGCCTGGGGTTGGCGCACGGCCAGAATGCTGCTGCCGGGCGTGGCAAACCCGCCGCTGGCGAAGATGCCATAGAGCCGGGCCATCTCCAGGGGGCTGTATTCGGCTGCGCCCAGCAGCAGGGAGGGATAGGCCGGTGGTGCGGGTTGCGCCAACAGGGTGCCCAGCCGCTGGGCCACCTGCTCTACCCCCAGCTCCAGCCCCAGGCGGACGCTGGCCAGGTTCAGGGAATCCCCCAGCCCGCGTACCAGGGGCACCTGGCCATAGTGCTGGTTATCGAAATTGCTGGGCACCCAGTCCGGCTGGTTGGGCTGATGCAGGCGCAGGGGTTCATCCAGCAGCAGGGAGCCCAGATGGTATCGCCCGGATTCCAGCGCCTGCAGATAGATCAGTGGCTTGATCAGAGAGCCAATGGGGCGGCGCCCCTGCAGGGCATGATTGAAGCCCTGAAAGCCGGGCCGCCGCCCGCCGATCAGGGCTTGCACCTCGCCGGTTTGGGTGTGGCTGATGATCAGCGCCGCCTGCAGTATTCCTGGCGTCAGTCCACGCTCCTGCTCGATCTGATCCAGGGTGCGGGTGAGCACTTGCTCCGCCAGATCCTGCACCCCGGGCGCCAGGGTGGTGAAGATGTGGTAGCCCTCCTGGGCCAGCTGTGCTGGCTGGTACTGGCTGCCCAGTTGCTGCCGCACCAGATCCATATAAGCGGGATAGTAGCGGCCGCCGTGCCGGCGTTGGCCGGCCAGCCCCAGCGCTTGCGCCTTGGCCCGGCCATGGCTGGTGGCATCCAGCAGGCCATGCTGCAGCATCAAATCCAGAATCAGATCACGTCTGGTCTGGGCCCGCTCGGGGTGCCGGAAAGGGTTGTAATAGGAAGGCCCCCGGATCACCCCCACCAGCAGGGCCAGTTCTGCCGGCCCCAGTTCGTCCAGTGGGCGGTCGAAATAGAACTGGCTGGCCAGGCCAAAGCCATGCACGGCGCGCTGGCCATCCTGGCCGATATACACCTCGTTGAGATAGGCGTTGAGCAGATCCGGCTTGGTAAACCGCGCTTCCAGCAGCACGGCCATGGCCAGCTCCTGGGCCTTACGCCTGAAAGTGCGGCGGTTGTCCAGGTAGTAACTCTTTACTAACTGCTGGGTCAGGGTGCTGCCCCCCTGGCGCAGGCGGCCGCTGCGCAGATTCACCCAAAAGGCGCGGCCGATACCGCGCAGATCAAACCCCCGGTGCTGAAAGAAGTTGCGGTCCTCCACCAGGATCAGGGTGTCTCGTAGCAACGGGGGTTCCGTACCCGGTGCCAGGATCAGGCGATCCTGGCCATGGCTGGCAAAAAAGCTGCCGATCAGGGCCGGATCCAGCCGTACCAAGGGCAGGGGGCGGCCTCTGGCATCCGCCAGATGCTGCACATGGCCGCCGTTGAAGCGAATGTTCAGGATAAGCGCGGGTCGTGTTTCATCGGCGAATTGAAAGGGCCGTAGCCGCAGGTGGAAGTGGTCGCCCTGGCGTCGATATTGGCCAGCTTGGGTTGGGTTATCGCTGGGGCTGTAACCCAGGCGGCGCAGCTCAGTTTCCAGATTGGCGGCGCGCAGGGACAGACCGGGGTACAGCTCCAGCGGCGCCGCATAGACCTGGGAGGAGAGCGACCAGCGCCGGCCTTCAAAGGTTTGGCTGATAACCCGATCCAGATACAGCAGATACCCACAGAGCAAGGCCAGGCACAGCGCGAGGCCAAGCAGTGCTGCGCGCAGCAGCCGGCGCCAGCGAGGTACTGAGGTGGTGCGGCGCGGCAAGGATCAGACTGGCATTACTGGGCCTGGGCGCGCTCGGCCCGCACCTTGGCCACCAAACTGTCCACCACGGCCAGTTGTTGCGGCCGGCTCAAATGCGCCCCGGTGACCACATAGGTGTCGTCCACCAGCAGCAGGGGCACACCGCCCACCCGCATGTCGGCCGCATATCGGTCAGCCTGGATCACCAGGCGGCGCACCTCGGCGGAATGAAAGGCCTCCAGAAACTGCTCCCGGGTCACCCCCCGACCTTGCACCAGATCCGCCACGGCCTCTGGCGAGATCAGCTGCCGGCCCTGGTCGTGGATAGCGCTGAAGATGCGTTCGTGGTTTTGTTCCAGGGCGCCGGTTTGCTGCAAGGCGTAATAGGTCTGCGCCAGGATGCGCCAGGGTGTGGCGCCCAGACTGACGGCCACCTGTTCCAGCACCACATCATCCGCTTGCCGCTGCTGCCAACGCTTGATCAGCGGATCAAACTCCCGGCAATGCACGCAGCCATAGGTAAAGAATTCGGTGACCTTGATGGGACCATCCGCCGCACCCGGTCTGGGTTGTTCCAGGCGCACAAAATCCCGGTCCTCTTCCACGCTAACCTGGGGGGCGAGCTGCCACAGCAGCAGTGCGCCCAGGGCCAGCACAGCCAGGATCACAAAGCCCACGGCGGTCAACTGGATACGGCGCAGTTTGCGGGCTTCGGTGGGAGTGAGTTTGGATTTCGGCACGGCAACCTCGGTAACAGAAAGCTGCCGCAGTGTAACTGCTGGCCTCTGTGGGGCAAAGGTCTCAGAATGGCGGCAGTCGGCACGGATGGACGGAGAAGTGGTTTGGCAGAGACGTACCAGCTTTTTTATTACGACAGCTGCGGCTATTGCCAGCGGGTGCTGCGCTTTTTGGCCGACAGCACGCTGGTGGTGGAACTGCGTCAGGTGCAGTTGGATCCGACGGCTCGTGCCGAACTTATCGCCGGTAGTGGCAGCAGCCAGGTACCTTGTCTGCGTATCAGCCGGGAGGATGGCAGCGAGCAATGGCTGCATGAATCCCTGGATATCATTGCCTATCTGCAGACGCGCCAGCACGCAGATTAAGCTGCGCTGCTGCCAATCTGCTGGGTGAACAGATTTTTACAGGAGACATCAGATGAAACTCGGACTCATTATTGGCTATTCCGGCCGTCGCATGAGCATTCCTCTGGATACCATCAAGCAGGCGGAGAGCCTGGGCTTTGATTCGGTATGGACATCGGAAGCCTATGGTTCGGATGCCGTGACGCCTGCCGCCTGGATTCTCGCTAACACCAGCAAGATCAAGGTGGGCACGGCCATCATGCAGATGCCGGCTCGCACCCCCACCATGACG
>JBJHDG010000029.1:0-13365 GCA_050486425.1 Pseudomonadales bacterium
GTCGTCACCTGGTCCGGGTACCCCCCGCCACCGTCCTGCGCAGCCTTGACTAACTCCCCAGGCAGCGGGACTCAGAGTGGAGAGCGGCTGTGGTTGGGGGTGCTTGGCCAGGATTTGGGGGCTGCCCAGGGTGCCGGAAAGTATCCGAGGCATGGATGCCGAGGTAAGCCCCCAGGGAGGGGTTTACGGCGTCTTTCCGGCACCCTGGGCAGCCCCCAAATCCTGGCCAAACACAATCGCGCTGGCGGCCTGTCACCAGATTCCTGCTGCCAGGAGACCCGCGTCACAGCCACCCCTACGCCCCGGTCATAACTTTGACCAAGTTCAGTTGCGCTATCTCCAGGCTGGACTAACTTTACGGAAACCCTTCCCACAAGGCGCGCGTATCCAGTGGTTGAACCATCCACCAGCCCGGCATTTTCGCAGTTTGGTAGTGCCCTGATGCAGCAGGCGGCATCACCCTGGCGCTTGCGGCGTGGCTGGTTCTTTTGTGGCTTTCTGTTGCTGGGCCTGGGCTGGTTGATACTGCTGGGCTCCACCATGTTGCGTGATCAGCACAGCCGGGCAACTGGACTGGGGCAGATGGGCGGGCTGGTGCAGGATCTGGGCAATGCCGTGGATGCTCAGCAGGCCAGCGCCTTTGTGAGTGCCACCCGGCATTTGCTGCCCAGCCTGGAAGCCGGTGAGGGCATAGACACGGCGCGCCTGAGCCATCATCTGCAATTGCTCGAAGGTTCCTTGGCCAGCGGCAGCTACCACCCCACGCATTACCAGATGGCCGTGGCAGAACTTCAGGCGTTACAGAATCAGATGGTGGCGCGGACCCGACAGGCCATTGCGCGCGCCGAACGTACCCGTTGGCTGGCGGGTTGGGGCCTGGGTCTGCTGACCCTACTGCTGGGCGCCTACGCGGTCTGGCTCTGGCATTACCGGCGTCAGCATCCGCTCATCAGCCTGATTGCCCGCGATCGTTTGGGGCAGATGTTATTCAGCGTCAACCCTGGTGCAGTGATTATCGCCGATGCTGATGAACGCATCCTGGCGGTAAATCCCGCCTTTACACTGTTGACCGGCTACACGGAAGCGGAAGTGCTGGGGCGTAAGCAAGTGTTCTATTCGGCGGCGGAGCAGGATGATCAATTCTTCGCCCTGGTGCGCGCTGAATTGGCCCGACACGGCCGCTGGACAGGCGAGGTCTGGCAGCGTCGCCGTTCCGGCGAGGCCTACACAGAGAACCAAACACGCATTCGTATCAACGACGGCTTTGGCCGCTGTATTGGTTACATGACGGTGGCCATGGATCTGACCCCTGGCCAGGATGCGGCGCGTATCATGAGCTGGCAGGCCCAGCATGATCCGTTGACCGGGTTGCCCAATCGCAGCGTGCTGCACGAGCGCTTGACACGCTGGCTGCAACGTAATCATCGCCAGAAAGAAATTGGCGCTGTCATCAGCATCAATCTGGACAGATTCCGCCTGCTGAATGACTCCATTGGTCCAAGCTGTGGTGACCTTATTCTGGTGGAAGTGGCGCAGCGCTTGGTGGTTGCAGTAGGTGATGCGGACACGGTAGTACGTACCGGCAGCGATGAGTTTGGCGTGCTGCTGCCGCATCTGAAAGATTTGGCGGAAGCGGAATTCGCGGTGCGCACACTGATGAGCGCCATCAAGCGGCCGTTCGAGGTGGAAGGACGGGAACTGTTTGTAACACCCAGCGTGGGCATTGCACTATTGCCCCAGGATGGCGCGGATGCCGACACCCTGGTGAAAAATGCAGACAGCGCCATGCGCCTGGCGAAGCGCCAGGGTGGTGACCAGTTGATGTTCTATCGCGCTGAATTCAACGCCGAAAGCAGCCGGCGTCTGGAGCTGGAAACCCATCTGCGCCGGGCGCTGCCAAATAATCAATTCGAATTGCATTATCAGCCTATTATTGATCAACGTACCGGTCAGGTGGCGAGTGCAGAAGCCCTGCTACGCTGGCGGCATCCGAAATGGGGCTTGGTGTCGCCGGCGGAATTCATTCCGGTGGCCGAAGATACGTTGTTGATCCTTGACATCGGCAAGTGGGTAATCAGGGAAGTGATTTCACAGCTTTCCATCTGGCGTGCCATGGGGCTGGACAATCTACGGGTGTCTTTGAACCTGAGCGTGCGTCAGCTACAACGTGCGCAGGACGTGGTGGAACTGCAGACCATGTTACGCGATGCCCCGGCCGGGCAACTGACCTTGGAAGTCACTGAAAGCATCCTGCTGGATAACTCCGAGGTGATCATGCAGTTTCTGAATGAAGTGCGAGGCTATGGCATCAAGATCGCCTTGGATGACTTTGGCACCGGCTTCTCGTCGCTCTCCTATTTGCGCCAGTATCATTTCGATATTCTGAAGATTGATCGATCCTTTGTGCGTGATATGCATCGCAACAAGGCGGACCTGGATCTGGTGGCAGCCATTGTATCGCTGGGCCGTATTCTTGATATCGGCGTGGTGGCAGAAGGCGTGGAAACTCAGGCACAACTGGATGCTCTGCAGGAATCCGGCTGCCATCTGATGCAGGGCTATTATTTTTCCAAACCGCTGCCAGCGGAGGACTTCCAACACTATTGTATGACCAAGCGCTTGCCCGGGAGCAGTGCTCGGGTGGCCAGTCTACGCCCAACCCAGGAGGGTGGCACCCGGCACTAAACCGGCACTTTCCAACGCCGCCGGATTCTTTCAGAATGAGCGCCCCTTGTCCGTGTCCAGATTCGGAGCCCAGGATGGCGGTTCAGCACTTTCAGCCCCTGTCAGCACCCAACCCGAAAGCCAGATATAACCTGAACAAGCTGCAGAAGCGCTTGCGACGTCAGGTGGGGCAAGCTATTGCCGACTACAACATGATTGCCGAAGGCGATCTGGTCATGGTCTGCCTGTCGGGAGGCAAGGATTCTTATACCCTGCTGGATATTCTGCGCAATCTGCAACAGGCCGCCCCCGTGAATTTCCGCATCGTGGCGGTGAACCTGGATCAAAAGCAGCCGGGATTCCCGGCCCAGGTATTGCCCGAGTATCTGCGATCACAAGGCGTGGATTTCCGCGTTGTGGAGGAGGATACCTATTCCATCGTGCAGGATTTGACGCCGGAGGGAAAAACCACCTGTTCCCTCTGCTCCCGGCTCAGGCGTGGCATCCTCTATCGGGTAGCGGCTGAGCTGGGTGCCACTCGGATCGCACTGGGCCATCACTTGGATGACGCGGTGGAGACCCTGTTTCTGAATCTGTTTTTTGGCGGCAGAATGAAAGCCATGCCGCCCAAGCTACGCAGTGATGACGGCCGCAACGTGCTGATCCGGCCGCTCTATTATGTGCGCGAGCATGACATTGCCCGCTGGGCCGCGCATCGTGATTATCCCATCATTCCCTGCAATCTCTGTGGTTCTCAGGAGAATCTGCAGCGGCAGACCATCAAGGCAATGTTGCAGGACTGGGATCGGCAGTTCCCCGGTCGAGTGGAGAATATTGCCCGGGCCCTGGCCAACGTGGCGCCCTCGCAGTTGGCGGATCGGGCGTTATTCGATTTTGCCAGTCTGGAGCGGGATCCGGCCTTGGTGCAGCTGATTCCGGCGTTGGCGTTGGGGTAGCCGGCGAGCTGCAAGCGCCAACCCTGCTACCGGGATGAATCAATTTGCGGGTTCGAAATCCGTAGAGCGGAACTTGAATTCGTGGTTTGCCAGTGCCGCTGCCGATTCCAGTACCTGGTTCAATGCCATTTCAAAGCTTTGCACCAGGCCATGCAGATTGGACTCGCCATGAATGATGGCCAGCTCCAGAGCCTTGGCGGCTTCCCGCAAATCATCGGCGGCAAAGCTGCCGGCAACGCCGTGCAGGTTGTGTGCCAGACGTTCGGCGGTTTCCATGTCATGGTTGGCCACGGCATCGCGCATGCGTGAGCCGGCATTGCCATAGTATTTGCCGAAATCACCCATCAACTTCAGCATCAGTTTAACGTTGTCATTGTGATTGCGAATGGCTTTGCCCACATCAATGCCGGGTGTGCGATGGGTATTGGCGTATTCGGTGACATGCTCGGCAGCCGTTTTGTCAGGTTGCTGATCACTGGCGCGGCGTTTTTTCATCTCGCTGTTGTTGCCACTGATCAAAATCTCGACCGTGCTGAGCAGCGCGTCGAAGTCGATAGGTTTGGTGACATAGTCGTCGCATCCGGCATCCAGCGCGGTGGCCTTGCGCTCTGCCAGGGCATCGGCTGAGACAGCAATGATAGGTAATGTTAGGCCTTGGGCGCGGATCTCGCGGGTGGCGGCCAGGCCATCCATTTCCGGCATATGAATATCCATGAGGATGACGTCATAGTTATTGCTCAGGGCCTTGTCCACCGCAATGCGCCCGGTTTCCGCGATATCAATCTGCGCATTGGCGCGCTGCAGATATTCCAGTGCCAGCTGCTGATTGATGGGATTGTCCTCTGCCAACAATATGCGGCGCTCACGCAATGCATCCAGGGAGCGGGATCGAGGCTTGGCATCCCGGCTACGCACCTCATCCTGCTGCGGCAAACCAAAGTTGGCCGTGAAGCTGAAAGTGCTGCCAGCGCCGGGGGCGGATTGCACCTGGATGTCACCACCCATGACACTGACCAAGCGCTTGCAGATGGCAAGCCCCAGCCCCGTGCCGCCATAGCGCCTGGTGGTGGAAGTCTCCGCTTGCTGAAATGATTGAAACAACCTGGAGACCTGCTCCGGGCCAATACCGATGCCGGTGTCCGTAACCGAGATGCGCAGGCGAAGCTGCCGCTCCTGCGCCGATTCCACCTCCAGCAGCAAGGTGATTTTCCCTTCCTGGGTAAACTTGATGGCATTGTTTACCAGGTTGATCAGCACCTGTCGCAGGCGTAGCGCATCGCCGATCAGCATGCCATTGGCGCTGAACTTTGGATGCTGGCTGCAACGGTTATCCAATTCGAACTCAAGGTTCTTCCGTCGTAAATCTGTGCGGAAGAGGCGCTGCACTTCCTGCAGAGTATCATCCAGATTGAACGGCAGACGCTCCAGTACCAGCTTGCCGGCTTCGATTTTGGAGAAATCCAGCACATCATTCACCAGCGTGAGCAGGCTTTCTGCTGCCTGGCGAATGGCGGTCATATATTCCCGCTGCTTGCGATCCAGTTCGGTTTCCAGGGTAAGTTTGGAAAAACCCACGATGGCATTCATGGGTGTGCGGATCTCATGGCTCATATTGGCCAGGAACTCGCTTTTTGCCTGGGTGGCGGCTTCGGCAATCTGGCGACGCTTCTCGGCCTGCTCGCGCTCCACCCGGGCGGTGATATCGATAACGGAACCATCGATCACATCGCGCTGATCCGGCTCATGGTTCAACCGGGCATTGATCGACATCCAGAACACACGGCCATCCCGGGTTACACCTTCGGCCTCGAAGGTATTCACCACACCCTGATCTTCCAGTAGTGACATCAACTCCTGGGCCCGGTCTTTCTTCAGGAAGACGCGGTCCAGCAGATCTCGATATTCTTGCAGCAGCGCTGGCACTGAATCAAAGCCCAGGATGCGTGCCAGTGCCGGATTGGCTTGCAGCAGGACATCATCGGCCGTGATGCGGAACAGGCCTTCGTTGGCGCTGTTGTACAGCGTTTTGTATTCATCTCGGGTGGACTGCAGATCTGCATACAGGCGTGCATTTTCGATGGAAATTGCCGCCTGTGAAGCGAGCAGGCTTAAGACTTCCACCCGGCGGGCGGTAAACACCCCCGTCAGCCAGCGATGCTCCACATAGAGCACGCCGATGGTGGTGTTGCGGCTGATAATGGGCAGGCCCATCACCGACAGGGGCTGAAAATCCCTGATGTAGTTGTCCTGGGTAAAGACATCCTCTTTGGTGGCATCGGAAAGCACCAGCACCTGCCGGGTTCTGGCGACATACTGCACCACGCTTTGTGGCACTTCGTCGCTGTCTTCCAGTGCCACGGGCGAGCTGTATCTATGGGTAGTGCCACCATCCACAGAGGCCACGGCTTCCACATACAGCTGCCCATCCTGGGCCAACAACATGCAGGCTTTCTGGGCACCAGCATGTTCCAGTGCCAGGCGCAGCAATTTGATTTGCAGCCGCTCCAAAACAATCTCACCGGAGATGGTTTGCGCCGCCTTGAGGACGGTGGTGGTATCCAGTAGACGCTGTCCGTATTCCTGGCTCTCCACAGTGCCGGTAACGCTGGCAAAATCGCGTACCGTTAAATCCACCAGCTGTCCCATGCTCCAGCTACCGGATTCTGGGCGGGGTCCGCGCTGATCCCGGATCAGGGTGGGGAATTCCCGTTCCAGTTGATTGCTTTTGGTGAGCGCACCCCAGCGCAGGTAAGCCTGCTGCGCGTTGCGGATAAAGAGTCGGGCAAAATCGTTACGTCCACTTTGCTGGCAATGGCGCCCGGCCATTTCATACGCCATAGCTTCGTCATGGGCAAAACCGAATTGACGCGCAATATCAGCCGCCGCCTCAAAATGTTCCAGAGCTTCCGTTTGATGACCATGCAGCCAAGCCAATTCTGCCTGCAGAATGCGGAACTTGGGCATGGCAACCTGGCACTGGTTCAAGGCCAGTCGGCGCAGATTGCCAAAGGCCTTGCGCGCATTGCGCAGCCCACCGCGGCCGTGGCGATTCAGCGCCACCATCACCGTGCAGAACTGGTGCCAGATATGCAGGGCGGAGCCGCCCAGGTTGGGCATGTATCTGTCGGCCTGCTCCAATGCGGTTTCTGCGCCCTGATGATCATTGAACAGTACTGCCAGATACAGACGAATGCCGTAAATGCAGGCCAGTGCCGCTTGATCCCGGGCGTTGCCGAACGATGGTTGTACTGCCCGCTGCTCATCGGCACGGCCCTGCAGTGTCACAATCACCTGCTGAATGAAACTCACTACATTGGTACCGGTAACGTGCATCACCGGCGCCACTTCGTCGGCACGCGCGGCCAATTCGCGCTCCAGGGAGCTCAGTTCCATGCCGCGCATCAAGCCATTGATGCCATAAAACAGGATGGCAACCAGGGCGAACTCGTAGTCGTGCTGGATAATGCTGCGCCTGATGTTTTCCGTCAGCGGCGACAGGGTTTGTTCCAGATTGCCATCCCAATGATCTACCAAGCCGGACAGCAGGGTGAGCGCGCGTGTTGCATACTTATCGCTGTCGTAGCGATAGGCCAACTGCCGGGCATTGTGGCCAAGGCGGATGGCCTTGCCGAAGTTGCCTTCGGTTGCCTGCCGCGCTGCCTCCGAGGAATAGGCAAAGGCCACCTCTGCACAATAGCCGGACTGATAAGCGCGCAGGATGACATCACTGGCCAGGCGCGGTGTGCGTCGAGAGCCGGCGTGATAGCCTGCATGCAGCAACTGGGCAATCAGGCGGAAGGCCTGCTTCAGATGTGGATCGGTCAGATCCTTTACTGGGGTTGGCAGCGGGCGCGTTACCTTCAGCGGTGCCAGATGCAGCCAGATATTGATGGGTTTGTGTGGCAGCAGGCTCAGGCAATGAAAGGCGTGATCAATGGCTTCGGTTAGCTCATTGCGTGCCAGCGCCGAGCTGATGCGAATTTCATCCAGGGCGGTGGGGCGGGCATCGGGCTGCTGGGCGGCATAACCAAAGACGCGTTCCAACTGTTCGAAGTCGCCGCAAAGGTATGCGGCCTCGGCCGCGCACAACACCAGCGCATCCACCAGATCCCGGGAGATCGCGTCCGGGTGCACGGAAAACAGTGCCAACCCCATGCGGCAGTATTTAAAGGCGGGCTGGAACAGCCCCATACCCAGTGCTTCTCGGGCTGCCAAATGATTGTAGTGTGCGATCTGCTCCAGAGTTTCCGCTTCGGCGTCAAAGGGACCTGTGGCTGCATTGAAATGATCGGCAATGCGTTGTGCGGTGATGCGGCTGCCGGGATGCTGAATCAGCGCCTGGGCCAGAGCCAGGTGAATGCGGGTTTTCTCCGCATTGCTGATGCCCGCGTACAACAGGGCCCGTACCCTGGGATGCGCGAACTGATAAACCTGACCTTCTTCGTCATCACGTAGCCCTGCCAGCAGCCCTTCACTGACAGCTCGACGCAGGCCCACGACCAGTTCCTGTAGTGGCAGGCCGCTGACGATGGACAGCAACTGGGTCTCGAATCGGTTGCCGATGCAAGCGCCCAGGCGCATCAACGCCAAGGTTTCCAGCGGCAGCCCCAGCAACTGACGTTCGATACGCTCTTTGGTGTTATCGGAGAAGAAGTGCGCGCGAACTTTCTCGATATCCCAAGCCCAGCTGTTCTGGGCCACATCGTAGTAGATGGTTTCTTCGGCATGCAGCTCAAATAACAAATCGAAGACATGGGCTGGCAGACCGTCGGTTTTGGCGTGAATTTCTGCGGCCAGCTCCCGCACCCGGGATTCCGAATGGGACAGCATGTCAGAGAGCAGGCTGCGCAGATGAGACTTCTCCAACAGCGTCAGTTCAATCGCGCTGACCTTGTCCTTGATGCGTGGGTCCGCCAGCTCCGGAAATTCGGTGCGCTCGCTGGTGAGCACCAGCAGCAAATGGCGACCGTGCAGCGCCACGTTCAGCGTTTCCAGTAGACTGTCCGCTTCCAGGTAGTCCGCCTGTTGCAGTACCAGTACCACCGGAATCGGGCTGAAGGCGCGGAGCAGCGCCTGCAGCAGATGTTCCTCGCCCCGGCCGTAGAGCTGGCTGACGGCATCGGGTCCGGCGCTGAGACCGGAGTCACCCAGCACCGCATTGAGTTCCGGCACCAGCTGTTGCAAGGCGCCGATGCTGGGCCCTGCCAGACGTTTCAGGCGTGCGGCAAAAGCGTCAACGTCCACGCTGGGCCGGGTTAGCAACTGGCGCATGAGGGCGCCGGCCAGGGTGCGAATGAGTTCAAAGCCGGTGCTGAACTGATCGCTGGAAACGCGCAAGCGGGCGTAGAGGCCGTGGCGTTCCGCCGTTTGGTTGCAGATCAGATCCACAAAGGCGCGCTTGCCCAGACCTGGGCCGCCGCTGATATGGACAATGGCCATGCTGCCGCGGTTGCTGCGCTCCAGCAGTTCCTGCAACTGCGCCTGTTGCTGATCACGGCCATAGAGGCGGCGCGGAATGCTGAGCTGACCACGGGTATCACTGCGCCCCAGCACAAAGGTGTCGGTTTCGGCATGGGTCACCCAGAGCTCATAGCCTTCCTCCAGATCCTGGCGTACCGCAGCGGCGCTCTGGTACCTGTCCTCGGGCTGCTTGGCCAACAGCTTGGCCAGCACATCTGACAGCCATTGAGGGGTGCCTGGGGTCACCAGCTTCAGGGGCGTGGGTGTGCGGGCAATTTGATAGTGAATGATTTCCAGCGGATCACTGCTGGAGAACATGGGCGCACCGCTGAAGAGTTCGTACAGGGTGGCACCCAGGGAATACAGGTCGGTGCGGTAATCCACCACGCGGTTGATGCGGCCGGTTTGCTCCGGTGAGATATAGGGCAGGGTGCCAATCAGTTGCGTGATGCCGGCTGCATCCGGGTACTCCCGGGGCAGCACCGTGGCCAGGCCCAGGTCGATCAGGCGCACCCACTGGGCATCCGGATCACAGAGCAGGTTGGCGGGATTCACATCCCGGTGGATGACGCCTTCATCGTGCAGGGTTTGCAGGGCTTCGCAGGCATGGATAGCCAGGGCAAGCTTCTGTTCGAAGCCCAGCTGACCCTGCCGGATCAGATCCCGCATGGCCTCGCCGCCCACATCTTCGAACAGGATCTGGCTGTTTTGCTGAAACAGGGCCAGGGCCCGCACCACCATGGCGCTGGTGAGGGACTGGTTGATCATGAATTCGTGGTGGTAGCGGGCAGTGGCGTTGGGGCTGGTGGCGGACGGCTTCAGCGTCTTCACCACCACGGCTTGCCCCTGCCAGAGCGCCCGGTGTACCTGGGTGTTGGCACTTTCGTAAATGCAGCGCTGCAGGTCGAGTTCGGATGCTGTGCTTGCCATGACAGGGCCGGACCCGTTGCTCCCCTACCTGCCGCCGCTCAGTACACTTCCGGCGTGAACAGGTATCCGGTGCCGTGAATGGTGCTGATGATCTTGGCATTGCTGGCGCGCTCGCCCAGCTTCTTGCGCAGCTGACCCACCAGTACATCTATATAGCGGTCATCCGGATACCATTCCCGGTTCCGGATCCGGTTCATCAGCTGATCCCGGTTCATCACCTCACCCGCCTTTTCCATGAATGCCAGCAGCAGCTGGTACTCCCCGGCGCTGAGTTGCTTGTTTTCGCCATCGGGCGCGGTGAGCTCGCGTTTGTTCAGATCCAGATGCCAGCCCTCAAAACGGCGGATATGGTTTTTGCGGCGTTGGGACTGCTGGATATGCACCCGGCGGATCAGGTTACGGGCCCGGCTCAGCAGCTCCCGGGTATCAAAGGGCTTGGTGACATAATCATCGGCGCCGCTCTCCAGGCCCAGGATGCGGTCAATCTGCTCTTGCTTGCTGGTGACCAGGATAATGCCGATGTCCGAGGTGGCCCGGATTTCCCGGGTCAGGGTCAGGCCGTCTTTGCCGGGTAGCTTGATATCCAGCAAGACCAGGATGATGTCAGACTCATTGACCATGCTGACGACACGATCGCCAGAGTCGGTGGCGGAGACTTTGAAGCCCTCTTCCTGGAAGTAGCTCACCAGCTGCTCCCGAGTGATGGGCTCATCTTCAACGATAAGGATGTGATCCTGTTCGGCCATAGTTCCCTGTCCTGTTGGAACGCCGGGGACGCCCGCGTTTTTGGTTGGTTGCCGGTTATGATTGTCAGTCGCTCATGGTACTGAATTTTCCACACCTAATGTTGGTGTAATCTGGGGGGGGCTTGTCAACCTGCGCCCTGGATCACGACCGAAAGGGGGTGACTATCAACATTCCATGGCAGGCATTATCGCCGGAGGCCCTGGCCGGTGTCATCGACGAATACATCAGTCGTGAGGGCACCGACTATGGACAGCGGGACTACAGTCTGGCGCAAAAGCGAGACCAGGTAATGGCCCAGCTGCGCCAGGGTCTGGTGGTCATCAACTTTGACCCGGATACGGGCAGCACTAATCTGACTCCGGCCGCAGGGTCAGATTAGGCCCATCCCGTCAAAAATCTGGCGCTTTCCGGTTTTTTAGACCGGGTTAACAGAATTCTAATTTCTGCTACGTAATCCTGACGCTGCAGGACCGCCCGCCGTTTTGGCGGTTCCGGGCCATGAGAATCATAAGCAGCAAGGATTGCCGCATTGATGTTCGCCAGGGATAAGGCGCGTGTGCTGACACTTTTCACCGGCCTCTGGCTGCTCCTGGGCTTGGCATTGCAGTGCCAGGCCCAGGGTACGCCAGTGGGCCGGTTTGTTGTGTCCAGCGCCCAGCTGGAATATCGCATTGATGGCGTGACGCAACAGCTGCTGGTGGCGGCCCCCACCCTGGTGGTACAGGAGCTGCTGGATGCCCGGGTGCAGGCGGAACAGGCCCAGACCCTGCAAGTTTTCACGCCTCAGCCCCAGGTGGTGCTGCAGTTCAGCCTCACCAATACCGGCAATGGCACCGAGGGATTCCGTTTGTTGGCAGACGCCCTGCCCGGCGCGGACTTCCAACCCGCTGGCCTGGACATCTATCTGGAATCCAATGCGACGCCCGGTCTGCAACTGGGTGCCGGCGGTGATACCCCCTATGTGCCCGGTGTTCAGGATCCGGTGCTGGTCGCCGATGCAACCCTGACCTTCTATCTGGTGGTGCAGGTGCCTGCTGGCCTGACGCCGGGTGAATTGGGCGTGCTGAGTGTCAGGGCGCTGCCGCTGACCCTGATCGCCGCCACTGGCCAGCACGACCCCGGCCAACCCGGTTTTCCTGGCCCCGGCAGCCTGTTTGTGGGCTTGGGGGATCCGGATGCACTGGGCAATCCCACGGATGCCTTGCTGGGCCCAGCCTTTGTACCTGATGCGTTGCTGGCCAGTGCCCAATCCGCGCTGCAGGTGCAGCGCCCATTGCTCAGCTTGCAGAAGGACAGCATCCAGATCCTGGATCTGGCGGGTGGTGAGCGCATTGAGAGCGGCACCCGCATCCAGTACCAGTTGGAAGCCCTGATACAGGCTGAGGCCACCCTGACCGATCTGCGGTTGCAGGATTTGCTCCCGGTCTACCTTGCGCTCGAGCCGGACAGCCTGAGTCTTTGGTACAGCCCCAGTGGGCTGGCCGCTGACCTGCAACACCAGCCTGCGCCGCAGGTGCAGTTCGACCCCGCACAACGTCTGCTGACCCTGGACCTGGATACGGTGACCGGGCCTGGCTTGTTTCGCGTGACCTATTGGACCCATGTGCTGGATTAACAACTGATTCTGGAAAACCCCACAAGGAGGTGGTGGCGATGAAAACGCAACAACGGACAGGATTGCTGCTGATGCTGATGGTCGCGCTGTACGTCGTGCCAGCCCATGCCAGCGTCAGGCTGGAAAGCCAGGTGTACAAGGTGCAGCGCCAGCTGCAGCCGGATGGTTCCGTGCGGGAGCAATTGTTGCCTGCAGAGCAAGTAGTACCCGGCGATGAGCTGCGCTATCACATCAGCGTGCATAATCAGGGCGATGCGGCGGTGGATGCCAATTCCATCGTCATCACCGATCCTTTGCCGCCCGAACTCATCTACCTGCCATCACTCACGCAAGCACCCGACAGCCGCGTCACCTATTCGGTGGACGGCGAGCAGTTTGCCACTGCGGATGCACTGTTTGTGCAGCGAAATGGTGAGCGCGTGCTGGCGCAACCGGGCGACTATCGGGCCATTCGTTTTGAATATGCCCCGGCATTGGCGCCTGGCGAGCAGGCCAGTGTCAGCTTTGCGGTGCGGCTGCGTTGAATACAGGGAAATTTGGTGATCGCCAGGCGATCCCAGTAGCGCCCAGGCAGGGCGTGATGCCGGTGTCTGTACAAGCAGCGCCGGCAAACGAGCAGTGGCGCCAGGCTGGCAATGCTGCACTTAGCAATCGAAGCAAGCGGGAAAATAAGAGGACTCAGAAATGACGCAGTTAAATCTGATGCGTAGGATCCTGGGTGCCGGACTCTTGGCATTGTTGGCGGTCAACGCCTGGGCGCTGGGTACCGATGCCGGTACCACGGTGACCAATAGCGTGACGCTGCAATATCAGGTGAACGCGGTGCCTCAGACACAGCTGGAGGCCGATATCAGTTTTGTAGTTGACCGGGCACTGGCAGTGACCGTGGTGAACCAGGATGCGGACGTGGTGGCCACCATTGCCGGGCAAACTTATGGCGGCAACACAGGCGTGCCGGCGCTGAATTTTGATGTCACCAACATCAGTAATGAG
>JBJHDG010000030.1:0-13357 GCA_050486425.1 Pseudomonadales bacterium
GGCACCTTCCTGGCCGGTGCAGCCGTGCTGACGTAGGGCTTCACGCGCGCGCGCGCCGCCATCTTGATCTTGGCCACCAGCTCATCACCGTAGTCACCCAAGGTGGCGGCAAGATCCAGCTTCGGCTTAGGTAAATAGTCGATGGCGCCCACTGAAAGCGCATCCAGGGTGATATCGGCGCCATGTTCGGTCAATGATGACACCATTACCACGGGCATAGGTCGCAGGCGCATAAGGTTACGCAGGAAGGTGACACCATCCATTTTCGGCATCTCCACATCCAACGTGATCACATCCGGGTTCAGCTGTTTGATTTTGTCCCTGGCCATGTAGGCATCGCCAGCGGTACCTACCACCTCGATATGACGATCAGCGTTCAGGATCTCGGTAAGCATACGCCTGACCAGCGCAGAATCATCAACGATCAACACCCTGATGCGGCGCGCCGGCCCCTGCGCAACCTCCTTGTCAGCTACCGACATGCCACTGACCCTCAGTCAAACAGCACGATATCGTCGTCCTGCTCCACCCCATTGTCCAGGCTGCCCAGGTACTGACGTTCGCGTGTGGCCACGGATTCGCTGTCCAGTGCGCGCAGCTTTCTCACCAGCACGCGCCCGGTCTGCGGGAAATAGATCAACTTACGTGGATAGATGTCACCCAAATCTTCCGCCAACACCCGAAAGCCTTCCAGGCGGACAAAATTGCGGATAAAGACGATATTCCTTGCCCCCACATCGGTCATGGATGCGAGAATCTTGCCGCCCCCGAACAGCTTCAGTTCAAGACGGTCACGCTGCGCGCCCAGTTTCAGCAGATCATTGATAAGCTGCTCCATGGCAAAGGAGCCATAGCGGGTGGCACGGCCCAGACCTGGATGCAGCCAAGCGCTTTGGCCGCCGGAGTTGTCCTCCGGCAACATAAAGTGATTCATACCGCCAATTTTCCGCACAGGATCCCGAACGCAGGCCGAGACACAGGAACCCAATATAGTGCCTATAGCCTCATTGGCGCAGGTCACGTAATACTCACCAGGCAGAATCTTGGCTACCCAGGCTTCATTGTCTCTGTCCCAATACCGATTGATATGCGAAAAGCCAGGCAACATCGGGGCCTGTTCCGGCTGGGCAAAGCGTCCTGCTAACTCACTCACGCCCTGGCTCCTGGCTATACGCGCTGGTAGATGGTTTTGCCAAGCAGATTGTAGTCTGTGGATACCTTAAACAGACTCTCTGAATGGCCAAGGAACAACAATCCCCCACTGGTCTGTAGCTGAGAGATGCGCTGAAACAAATCCCGCTGCGTGTTTTTATCGAAATAAATAATCACATTCCGGCAGAAGATGGCATCCAGCGGCCCTCGCATGGGGAACGGCTGAATGAGATTGAGCTGTTTAAAGGTAATCATGGCCGCTAAATCAGCGTTAACCTGCCAGCCGGCCTGCGCGTCATCTTGCCAGTGAAAGAACCGCTCCAGCCGCTGGCGACCCAGTGTTTTTACCCGATCTTCACTGTAGCGGCCTTTACGGGCGTGTCCCAGCACTTGGGAATCCAGATCTGTAGCCAGCACTCGGATATCCCAACGCTCCCAGTCCGGGATGGCTTCGGCAATGGTCATGGCCAGCGAATAGGGCTCCTCGCCGGTGGAACAGCCGGCAGACCAAAAACGCAGTCGGCGCTTCTCGCCACGCTGCCGCATCTCTCTGAGCAGATCCCCCAAATAATCAAAATGATGGGATTCGCGGAAAAACGCGGTCAGGTTAGTGGTAATAGCGTTGCAGAACTCCATCATCTCTTGATCAGCATCCTGCGACAGGTAATCCAGGTACTCCCGAAAAGATGACAGCCGCAGTGTCCTTAAACGCCTGGAGACACGGCCATACACCAACTCCCGCTTGGAATCGGAGAGATTTATACCAGTGAGCTGCTTGACCATATCTCTGATGGCTTCAAAATCAGCGTCGCTAAACGCAAACTCCCGTCCATTCAGGGGCAAACCCGCTCTACTACCGGCGATATCCGCACTGCCAAATTGGTCAGCCACTACCAGACCTCGCACATTGCCCACCATTACTAAAAAATTTCAATGCCGCCTTCGCCTGAATGCAGGCCACCCAGATTAGCCAGGGGTGGTGGCGATCTGGTTTCCGGCGCCACCAACAGATCAAACAGATCCCGCTGATCATCTGAAATCAGCCTGCCACGCAAACGTCGCCGAACATCTTCCCACGCCTTACCACCAATCACCGGCAACGGCTTGACCTGAACCTGATATTCAGTACCGGCACCTGCCAGCGCGCCGGTGGCTGCGGCAAAATCCCGTACATGACTCAGGTGCTGCACCATGTGGTCATAAAACTGCAAGCATTCCACACAGGCTGATACCTCTACTTGCACCCGTCGCACCAGCCAGTTCGCTGGATCAGAATCATTTAAGCCGGCGGGCATTTCTTCCAGCACCGCAGCCAGCCGTTCGATGGCTGCACCCAGCTTTTCCACCTGACCATCGCTTTCACGCATGGCCAGCTCGATCTGGCCCGCTACCTGTGCAAATGCCAGTCCCATCTCGGAAGGTTCATGTACTGGTTTTGTCATGGTTAGAACTCTTTCCATTCATCACCGGCGGCTTTTTTTACGGGCCTCAGACTGGCACCGGCCTGGCCAGACCAGGGGCGATTCCCACTGCGCCGTTCAACTTGTCGTGCACTACTTTGGGTTGGCACGGCCGTCTTGGGCGCCGGCCGAGACACTGCCCGACTGACTTTATATTGACTCAACAGACTACTCATGGTGGCTGCCTGCTCAGACATGGATTGGCTGGCAGCCGAAGCCTGTTCAACCAGCGCGGCATTTTGCTGGGTCAGCTCATCCAACTGCATGATGGCCTTATTGACCTGCTCGATGCCGGCGGACTGCTCCTGACTGGCTGCGGCAATCTCCGCCACAATGTCGGTGACCTTTTTCACCCGTCCCACGATCTCCTCCAGCGTCTTGCCAGATTCCTCCACCAAGGCGGTGCCACCATCCACTTTCTGGACGGAATCCAGGATCAGGTCTTTGATCTCCCGGGCGGAGCTGGCGGAGCGTTGCGCCAGATTGCGTACTTCCGCAGCCACCACAGCGAAACCACGACCTTGTTCACCGGCGCGGGCCGCTTCCACGGCAGCATTTAACGCCAGCAGGTTAGTTTGGAATGCGATCTCATCAATCACACCCACGATATCTGCCACACGCTTGGAGGACGCATTGATCTCACTCATGGCACCCACCGCCTTCGCCACCACCTGGCCACCTTTCTCGGCGCTGTCCCGGGCGGCGCTGGCCAATTGGTTCGCCTGGCCCGCATTGTCCGCGTTTTGCTTCACAGTGGAGGTCAGCTCTTCAATGGACGAGGCCGTCTCTTCCAAGGATGAAGCTTGCTCTTCCGTGCGCTGGGACAGATTTACGTTTCCGGCCGCAATCTCATGGGAGCCTGTAGCCACATTGGCTGCCGACTCCATGATCTGAATGACCATGGCATCCATTTTGGTGGACATATCTTTCATGGCAGCAAGCAGCTGCCCGATTTCATCCTTGCGAGACAGGTCGATCTGTTGAGTGAAATCACCTTGGGCAATGGCATTGGCTACGCGCATTGCCTGCTGCAGCGGTTGCACAATGGCGCCAACCAGCATACGCCCGACGAAGAAGGCCGTGGTCAATCCGACCAGGAGTGCACCGAGCGTAAGCGCCAGCACCAGGTTATACCTGGCTTCTGCTGCCTGATACTCCTGCTCGGCGGCCTGCATGTGCAGCGCGACCATTTCTTCGGTGAGCTGTTGCAGATTTCTGAACTTCTCTCCCAATATGCCTTCAGCGATGCTCATTACCAGCTCGCGATCACCGCCTATCAATCCGTTCATGATGGGTTCCAACACCGTGCGAGACAAATCGGTGCGGGCATCCAGAAAGCGCTGCGCCAACGCGCGCTCTTGCTCACCTAGAGGGTTGGCCATATAGGTGCTCCAGATATGGCCGAATTCGTCCCGGTTGGCGGTCATCAGCGCCGTGTTAGCACGAACTCTATCAATATCATTGGCATGCACCGAATCCAGCACCATCACCCGCTGTTCCAGGATCAGTCGGGTGACAGTGCTAAGTTCACCTACTGGCGTAGTCCTATGTTGATAGACCTTATAGAGCGCTGCATTACTGCCTGCCAGACTCCAGAGTCCAATGCCGGCAATAACCACCAACAGCACCGACAACAGGAGCAGCACGAACTTCAGTCGCGTACCTATTCGCATATTGGCAAGCATGTTACTTCTCCTCACAGGCTGTTCTGTCGTCGTCTATCCGATTAAAACTCTTCCCACTCATCGCCACCGGCCGCCTTCTTGACTGGCGCCGGTTTGGCCACCGCCTGGGTTGCCGTCCAGGGCCGGCTGGTGCTACGGCGATCCAGCTTAGGCGCGCTGACTTGGGCGGGCGCGGCCGCCTTGGGCGCAGACCTGGTGATCGCCCGCGTCACCTTGTAGCGTGCGAGCAGGCTGCTCATGGTGGTGGCCTGTTCTGACATGGATTGGCTGGCAGCCGAAGCCTCCTCGACCAGTGCCGCGTTCTGCTGGGTCAGTTCGTCCAGCTGCATCACCGCCTTGTTGACCTGCTCGATACCTGCCGACTGTTCCTGACTCGCCGCCGCGATCTCCGCCACGATATCGGTGACTTTCTTAACCCGCCCCACGATTTCTTCCAGCGTCTTGCCGGATTCCTCCACCAAGGCGGCGCCTTCATCCACCTTCTGTACGGAATCTCCAATCAGATCCTTGATCTCCTTGGCGGAACTGGCGGAACGCTGGGCCAGACTGCGGACTTCGGCAGCCACCACGGCGAAACCACGACCCTGCTCGCCGGCACGCGCCGCTTCCACCGCCGCATTCAGCGCCAACAGATTGGTCTGGAAGGCGATTTCGTCAATGACACCGACGATATCGGCAACCCGCTTGGAGGAGGCGTTGATCTCACCCATGGCGCTAACGGCCTTGGCCACCACCTGACCCCCTTTTTCGGCACTGTCACGCGCAGCACTGGCCAGCTGGTTGGCCTGCCCGGCGTTGTCCGCGTTCTGCTTCACGGTGGCGGTGAGCTCCTCCATGGAGGAGGCGGTTTCCTCCAGAGAAGACGCCTGTTCCTCGGTGCGCTGGGACAGGTTTACGTTGCCGGCGGCGATCTGATTGGCGCCGGTGGCCACATTGGTGGCCGACTCCATAATCTGAATCACCAGGCTGTCAAGGTTGCCGCTCATATCCCGCATGGCTTCCAGCATGCGGCCGACTTCATCCCTGCTGCCCACCTCGATACGCTGCGTCAGATCGCCCTGGGCGATGGCATTGGCAACACGCACCGCCTGCTCCAGCGGATTGGCAATGGCGGCAATCAGCATACGGCCGATGAAAACCGAAAGGGCAAAGCCGATCAGCATGGCGCCTATGGTGAAACCCCGTATCCAACCGAATAGCGCCTCGGCTTCTTCATATTCTTGCGCCGCCACCCGCAACTGCAGATCCAGCAAGGCTCTGACACTGTCACTGACAGGATCGTAGAGCTCATCCATCTCATCAAAAGCAATACGGCGCGCATCCTCGAATCGTCCCGTACTCAGCGCAGCGATACCAGGATTCAACGCGTTATTAACGAATGCGGTACGCGCCTGCAAAGTCTCGGCAGCCAGGCGACTTTCTTCCTCGGTCAGGGTGGTCTGCATATAGTCCTGCCACAGGCGGGTGACCTCGTCCCGGTTGCGGGCAACACCCGCAGTGGCCTGGCGGACATTTTGTTCGGTGGGCTCATAGGCTGCATCCATCAGATACACTCGGTTTTGCATTACCAGGTACAAAATGGTGCTGAGATCACCCACGGGTATGGTGCGATCCACATATACGGTATAAAGCCCACGGTTGCTCTGATTCATACCCCAGAGCCCGAGACTACCCACAATCAGGGTCAGCAGCACCAGGGCTGCCAGCACAAAAGTCAATCTTGTCTTGATCATCAGATTGGCAAACATATTAGTTATCCTTGGCCACATCCCTGGCTGCCGCCAGCATGGCTGCGTCAACAAGCAAATCCACATTCAACAGCATCACCATGCGTTGATCCAGAATAGCCACGTCCGATACATATCGGCGTCCCGCCTCCAGACCAACATCAGGTGCGGTCCTGCACTGCTCCGCTGTTACCCTTTGCACATCACTTACTGCATCCACGACCAGGCCGGTCATCAGGTATTGATCCTTATGCTTGACCTGTAGCACGATAATCACCGTGGTGCTGTCATGCTCGGCGCGCGGCAGACTCAGCCGCGTGCGCAAATCGATTATGGGTACGATAAGGCCACGCAGATTCAGCACCCCTTCCAGATAATCAGGGGTGGAAGGCATGCGTGTTACCGCGGTCCAGGGCCGAATTTCCTGCACCCTGAGTATGTCCACTGCAAACTCTTCGCCGGCCAGATGAAAAGTAAGATATTGCGAACCGGCGCCGTCATGCTGTGCCTGGTCCGTGCTGTCCTGTCTTTTCGCGGCTGTCGCACTCATGATCCGTGCACTCCTGGTTAGCCAAGCACTTTTTGTATGGTTGCGACCAATCGCTCCGGATTGAACGGCTTCACAATCCAACCGGTGGCTCCTGCGGCCCGACCCTCCTGCTTCTTTTCATCTGAAGACTCAGTGGTCAGCATCAAGATGGGTGTGAACTTATAGCTGGGCAGCGCTCTGAGCTCGCGAATCAGGCTGATGCCATCAAGATTTGGCATGTTCACATCGGTAACGACCAGATCCACAGACCTGTCCCTGGCTCGATTGACGGCATCCACACCATCTTCGGCCTCAATAACCTCATAACCAGCACTCTTCAGCGTGAACGCCACCATGCGTCGCATGGAAGCCGAATCATCAACTGCCAGTATGGTTGCCATGTCTGTCTCCTGCCGCGCTGTGCGATCCTTGTTAAGCAAATTTGTGTCAAATGGCTTCGATACTGGTAGAAATCAATCTGTCGATATCCAGCAACATCACCATTTTCTCCCCTTCCATGGCCAGGCCATTGATACAGGCGCTGTCTATTCGCCCACCCACGCCAGGTGGCGGCTTGATCGAATCCTGACTGAAGCTGTACACCTCGGACACGGCATCAACAACGATGCCTGCGGTACGCTCACTCTTGGCGCCCTGCACACGCACCACAATAACCACCGTGGAGGCATCAAATTCGCGACGTGCCAAGCCGAAGCGGGTACGCAGATCCACCACCGGCACAATCACACCACGCAGATTCATCACACCCAGCACATGCGCCGGCGCCTGGGGTACCCGAGTGGCGCCATCCCAACCCTTGATTTCCTGTACCCGCAAAATATCAATGCCATATTCCTCACCATCACAGACAAAGGTAAGAAACTGCGCGGCATTGGCCTGCTCATCACGATCCATTTCAACCATGGTAGCGTCCATCGGCCTGCTGCTTTCGTTGCTGACAGCGTTCACTTGTAGCATTGTTCCATCCTCGACTGACATTGGCGGCTAGGCCGCATGCAAATCCGCTGCTTGCCGCCCGGCGGTACCCTCGAACCTGGCGAGCAATCCGGGTATATCCAGAATCAGGGACACCTGGCCATCTCCCAGCATGGTGGCACCGGAAATACCTGGCAGTTGCCTGAAATTGGTCTCCAACGACTTGATCACCACCTGCTGCTGCGCCAGCAACTCATCCACATAGATACCCGCTCGCTGACCATCAGACTCCACGATGGTCAGCAAGCGCTTTTCATCCCGGGAACTGCTACTGCTGACACCCAGCAGATCATCCAGCCTGATCACCGGGATGGATTCATTGCGCAAGCGCAGGAGCTCTGCGGTGCCGGCCACATGTGTGATCTGCTCTGCCCGTACCTGAATGGTCTCGATAATGGAAATCAGCGGCACCACATAGGTCTCATCACCCACCCGCACCAACTGACCATCCAATATGGCCAGGGTCAGCGGCAGTCTGATACGCACGGTGCTGCCTTGACCTGGATTGGAAAAAATCTGCACATTACCGCCCAGCTCCACGATATTGCGTCGCACCACGTCCATGCCAACACCGCGTCCAGAAACATCGCTGATACTGGCCGCGGTAGAAAAGCCCGGCTGAAAGATCATATTGAAGATGCGGTCGTCGGACGGCTCTTCATCCTCCCCCAGCAACCCTTTCTCCCTGGCCTTGGCCAGAATCCTGTCGCGATTAAGCCCGGCACCATCATCAATCACCTCCACCATGATATTGCCGCCCTTGTGATAGGCATGCAGGTGGATGGTGCCCAGCTCGGGCTTGCCCATTGCCTTACGCTCGGCCGGCGTTTCAATGCCATGGTCAACACTGTTGCGTACCAGATGCACCAGTGGGTCGCCGATTTTTTCCAGTACCGTCTTGTCCAGCTCGGTCTGGTCGCCCGTCATTTTCAACTCGACTTTTTTGTCGAGCTTGCGACCAAGATCACGCACCAACCTTGGCATGCGGTTAAAGACAAAGCTGATGGGTAGCATGCGCACCCGCATGACGCTCTCCTGCAGCTCGCGCACATTGCGCTCCAACTGAGCAAGGCCAGACTGCATGCTTTCCGCCAGCGGCCCTTCCAGCTTATTGCCCACCTGCATCAGCATGGACTGGGTAATGACGGCTTCACCCACCATGTTCAGCAGTTCATCAATCTTCTCGATGCTCACCCGGATCGAGGTAGCATCAACACTTGCCTTGGCCGCTTCAGGCGCATCAACCGACTGACCCCGTGTTGCGCCAGGCGCTGCATCATCCTTGTCTTGCAATACAGGTTGCATCGGCGTGGCAGTAACAACCTGGTCTGATGCCGGCGTGATGGCAACATCATCAGCCAATGCTTCGATGCTGAGTTCGCAGTCGCCCTCGGCCCACTCAAAGATGTCGTCCACCACTTCCCGGGTAACTTCCGTGGTGAGTACCAGCTTCCATCCCAGCGCGCAGTTATCCGGCTCCAGCTCCGCCAGGGGCGGCAAGCCCTCGGTGAGCACCTCAACCTCCACAGCGCCTAGTTCGCCCAGTTCAGTAAACATCCGCAGTGGATCCACACCACGACTCAGCAGACTGGGCGCCGGGCGGAACAAAATGGACCAGCGGTGGGTTTTGATCCTGGATGCGGTCGCCTGCACAGACCTGGTAGCGGCCGCACCAACAGCGGCACTTACGCCAGAACCTGCCGCTTCCTCTGCCTGTTTCTTCTGCTTGATCACCACCAGTTCAAGATCAAACTGCAGATCCGAAACCCGCTGCATATCCTGGGGTTGTTTCTGCTGCTGGGCGCGCAGCATCTCCCGCATCACATCCACGGACTTCAACAGCAGATCCGATATATGAGTGGTGACTTCCATGCGCTCGCTACGCAGCGCATCCAGCAGGGTTTCCAAGGTATGAGTAAACGACATGATGTCGGTAAAACCGAACATACCAGCGCCACCCTTGATGGAGTGTGCCACCCGGAATACCGTGTTGATCACATCCGGATCCGGCGAACCCACATCCAGTTTCAGCAGGGCCGCTTCCATGTTGTCGATGGCTTCATGGCTTTCTTCGTAGAAAGCATCATGGAACTGTTCGAGCT
Organism: Pseudomonadales bacterium; assembly: GCA_050486425.1. Taxonomy (GTDB): domain Bacteria; phylum Pseudomonadota; class Gammaproteobacteria; order Pseudomonadales; family Azotimanducaceae; genus SKXG01. The sequence continues at coordinate 9,652 of JBJHDG010000030.1, forward strand.
CAAGAGACATGCCTATCCCTTCCCATCAGATGCAAGCATTGCCGCCGGCAGTGCCAGCAGATCATTCAGACCAAGCCTTCGCGCGGCATCCAGCAGGGCGTCACTTCGACCTTGCCATGCCGTTTGTTGCTGCGCTTGCGCCCGATCCCGCACCAGCACCGCCAACTGTTGCATTCCAGCGGTATCAACACGGGCCACTACAGCCATATCCAGCACCAGCACAGGCAGAGGCAGGCATTCCAGTAGGCTGGCTTTCAACGCCGCCGCTGAACGGATGGTGCAGTCTTCCGGCAGCAGCAGCACATGGTCCGCTGCTGGTGCGGATTTTTTCGCTGGCGCCCTGGTACTGGCACGCCGTCGCCCGGCACCAGGTCTGGCTGTGGATTCTGCTGGCTGTTCGCTGCTCATATAGCGTCCGCTGCTCTGCTGTTGTTGCGTCCTAGTTAGGTCCTGGTTACACCAGCTCCTCACGCATACTCGTCAACCTGACCGCCCAGTTGACCCGCGTCGTCGGCCGGGGGTACTGGCACCGCTTCAGTCCCTGCATCCTGCCCGGCTTCAGCGTCCTGCCGCCGCTCTGGGTCCGGCCGTCGCTGGCCGTCTCTGGCATCGTCCTCGGCCGGCGCCGGTGGCCTCGGCCTGTGCACGGGTAACACCGGCCCTACAGGTTCCGAACTACCAATGTTGCGCATTCCAGCCTCCCTGGCGGCTTTGCTAACCCGCCGGTTCTGGCGTGGATTGCCGGCTGGCACTGCCTGGCAATCGCACTTCAATCTCTTCCGGCAAGCGCTGCCGGGGGTTTTCCCAGCGGATCTCCGGTGCCGGGTAAGGCGTGGCATCCGCCTCTGTGGTCACTGGCATGGGCGCTACTTCCACATCCCGCTCCGTACTGCCACCAGCCTTCGCGTAATGCGCGCCCTGCTCCCGGGTGCGCGCCGCCATTACCACAATCACCACGCGCCTGTTACGGGCCAAGGCTTCCGGGCTGCTGCCCTCCGCCACCGGGCGGAACTCCGCCATACCAACAGTGGCCATGCGCTCCGGATCTATGCCCTCGCTGGCAAACAACCGGACCACCGACGAGGCTCTGGCGCCTGAGAGTTCCCAGTTCGACGGAAACACCAGATTGTTGATGGGCCGTTCGTCCGTATGGCCCTCCACATAGATCCTGGTATCCGAGTCCCGCAGGATTTCTGCGATGCGTGCCAGCACAGGCAGAAAGTCCGGTGCCAGACTGGCGCTGGCGGAAGCAAACAGCACGCTGGTGTTGATCTCGATCTCAACCCAGAATCTGTCCTGCCGCAGCCGCACCAGATCCTCTTCAACAAGTGTAGACAACTCCTGGGCAAGCGCTTCGGAGAGCGCTTCGATCATGGCCGCCGCCTCACCCAGGTGATCAAATTCGAAGCCGGCGCTAACCATCTGCTCATACAGGAGCTGGCGTTCTTCCAAATAATCCCCATGCGGGTCCTGCACCATCTCTAACAGCAGTTCAAAAGCTGATTCCAGCTCAATGGGTACCAGGGTGCGGGCCACATCCGGTGAGGGCGCCTGGTAGGAGCGGGACATCTGACCGACTTGGATGGGTTCCAGTGATTTGGGCTGGGAACGAAAAGCGGCCACCAGAGAGTCGGACAGCACCCGGTACTTGCCTTCGTTTACCGACGACATGGCATACATCACGACAAAGAAGGCCAGCAATAATGTGATCAGATCGCCATAAGGAATGGCCCAGGCTTCATGGTTTACGTGGTCCTCATGGTGCTTGCGCCGGCTCATGTTCAGCCCCCCTCCCGCAGATAACCGCGCAAGCGGGATTCGATACTGCGTGGGTTGTCCCCGCGGGCAATACCTACCAGACCATCCACGACGAGTTCCCACTGATTCACATTGGACTGGACGATGCTTTTCAGCTTGTTGGCAATGGGCAGGAACAGCATGTTGGCCGAGGCAATGCCATAGATGGTGGCCACGAAGGCAGTAGCGATACCGGCACCGAGTTTTTCCGGTTCTGCCAGGTTCTGCATGACTGCGATCAAACCCATTACGGCACCAATGATCCCCAGCGTGGGCGCGTAAATACCCAAGCTCTCAAAAACTTTGGCGCCCTGGTTATCAAACTGCTCCCGGCTGGAGATCTCGACGTCCATGATGTTGCGGATGGCTTCAGGTTCGGCACCGTCCACCAGCAGCTGCAGGCCTTTACGCACGAAATCATCCGGATTTTCTTCGGCGATGGTTTCAAGGCCGAGCAATCCCTCCTTGCGGGCAATCTGGCTCCAGCTGATCACATCCTGCAGCGCTGCTTCACCGCCAGCGCCCGGTGGAATAAATACCCAACGCAACATGGCGAACCCATGCATGAATACCCGCATGCGCACCTGCAACAACACCGCAGCCAAGGTACCCATGATGACGATGATGAATGCGGCTCCATTCACCAAGGCGCCCACGCCACTGCCCTTCAGGATGCTGCCGCCGACAATGGCGAAGGCTCCTAGCAGCAGTCCGATAAGGCTCAGGATATCCATGGGTAGCGCTCAGCAACTCCGGTGCTGTGGCCGTTACAGGCCCAGACTCGACATCAGGTCATCCACATCCTGCTGGCCGTTTACGGCCTGATCTGCATTCAATCCGGGCACCGCGGGGCCATGTCCAGCGCTGCTCGGACCCTGGCCTTCGCCAGCGCCGTTGGCCTTGCCCAGAGTGGCTTCCAGACTGGAGGTCAATTCACCCACCAGGCGCATCACTGGCTTGATGATCTGGCCCGTCAGATCCTGAAATCCCTGGGCCAACATCACATCGGAGAGCCGGGTGCGCAGCAAGCCGGCATCGGCCGCTACCGCCTTGAGCAACATTCGGGTATCCGCATCCAGACCCGGGCTGTTCTCCGGCCAACGTTCCAGATGGTCGTTGGCAGCATTGACCATGCGTTGTGCCAACGGCAGGGCTTCTTCCACTGCCGTCAGGGTTTTATTGGCGGCATCTTCGGTCAGGTCAATGACCTGGTTGAGTCGCAATTGCGCGCCCGGCAATTCTTTGTGTGCAAGCTTTGACAACTGATCCGCCACGCGCACATTGCAAAGCGCGTCCTGCAGCTCCTGGGTAATCCGATCCAGTTCGGCATAGACGTCGGCAAAACGCGTGCGGCCGATGATGTCGGCCACCTCATGTTCTGCAGAAAGATCATCCGCACTGATGGCCGCCACCAAACGCTGCGCCAGTTGCAGACGTTCGGCCTTGCTCAGCGTATCTGGTGTGACAGTCATGACAGCCCCGCTCCTTGGTTGTTTTCGGCCGGGGCTAGCCCGCAAAAATCTTCTGGATTTTTTCCTCCAGGGTCTGGGCTGTGAATGGCTTCACGATATAGCCATTCACCCCTGCCTCCGCGGCCTGGATAATCTGATCCCGATTGGCCTCCGCCGTCACCATCATCACGGGTAGATCCTTCAACTTAGCGTCCGCGCGTACTGCTTTCAGCAGATCAATACCCGGCATATTGGGCATGTTCCAATCGGTGATGAGAAAATCGAAGTCACCGCCCTGCAACATGGGCAGTGCCGTAGCACCATCATCCGCCTCCTGGGTGTTGGTAAAGCCCAACTCCCGCAGCAGGTTCTTTACGATGCGCCGCATGGTGGAAAAGTCATCCACAATCAGCACTTTCATTGCTTTATCCAGTTCGGCCATGTCCGTTACTTCCTCA
>JBJHDG010000031.1:0-13215 GCA_050486425.1 Pseudomonadales bacterium
GGTGGCATTGGGTGGTGGTTCGCCCATGGATCTTGCCAAGGCGGTTGCGCTCGCTGTCACCCATCCCGGCAGTTTGCTCGACTATCGGGCAGACCGTGGCGGCATGCAGAAGATCGGGCCGGTAGCGCCCTTGATCGCGATCCCAACCACCGCTGGGACTGGTAGCGAGGTATCCAATGGCGCAGTGATCGTGATGAGCAATGGCAAAAAGCTGATCCTGGCCAGTCGTCACTTGGTGCCGCGCACCGCGATCTGCGATCCGGCGCTAACTTTGGGGCTGCCGCCCCGACTTACCGCAGCAACGGGCATGGATGCCATGACCCATTGCATTGAGGCGTTGCTCTCACCGCAAATCAATCCGCCGGCGGAGGCAGTTGCCTGTGATGGCATTGAGCGTGGTATTCGCGAGGGCAATCTGTTGCGCGCCTTCCGTGATGGGCAAGATGCCGATGCTCGCTGGCACATGATGATGGCGGCCACAGAAGGCGCCATGGCGTTCAGCAAAGGCCTTGGTGCGGTACATGCCATGAGTCATGCCTGTGGTGCTGACCCCCAATTGCGTTTGCATCACGGCACCTTGAACGCTGTGATTTTGCCGACAGTGCTTGATTACAACCGGGAGCAGGTTGGCGGAAAATATGAGCGCTTGTGTCGCGCCATGGGTATTGCGGTCACGGCTGATCCTGCGGATTTTATTCGTGATTTAAATGCGGAGCTTGGTTTGCCGGCCAATCTTGCGCAAATGGGCGTTGTCCCGGAGATGATTCCGAATTTAGCGGCGCAGGCCGCACAGGATCTATGCACCTTTACCAATCCGCGCCCCTGCTCAACCGCTGATTACGAGCAGTTATTTGTAAACGCCCTCGAGACTGGTTGAGAGGCTGGTTGAGGCTCTTCGGCAGAGAGACCCCAAGCGCGGCAGGGCGGCACCTCCAGCGCCTAGTTCGATTGCTGTGCTTCACAGATCATTGCGCCAGCGTGCCAGCTGCTGGCGCACCGGCACAGGGGCATGCATCTGTGGCTCGGAGTGCTGGCGAATACCTTCGTCTGCCTCGCGCTGCTTCACCAGTTTGGCAGCCTTGTTGAAAGCCACGATCAGATCATTGGTGTTGGCCAGGGCGTTGGCAAACAGGGCATCTGCAAAGTAGGTCAGCTCGGCGTCATCGCTACATCCAAAGGAGGTGCGGTCGGCGCGAGATGCAGTAATGACCAGTGTGTGGTCGTCCGCCAGGGATTCGATCAGGCCGCCCGAAAAACAGGCCGAGACAATAACCACTTTCCAGCGTACCGGCGCAGACCGGATCAGTGCCTGCAATTTTTCAGGTTCCAGATGCGGGATCTGTATTCCTCGTTGGGATAGCACCAGTTGGTGATCCGGGGAACCATGGCTGGTGAGGTAGACAAACAGAATGTCGTTGTCTGGGTCCATGCGCTCAGTCAGTGCGTCCAGGGCGTAACCGATGCTGGTGGCCGTGGCAAGCGGCACACGATCAAAACTGGTTCTGCTGTTGATCAGCATGACAGAACGACCTGCGGTACCAAGGCGGGTGTCAAATATTTGGGCGATAAACTCGGTTTCCCGACGGAACACTTCCTCTCTGCCGTCGCCGCCGACTGCTAGCAGATAGGCATTGATCCGCTCTGGCTCTGTGGGTAACAGGCTGTCGAAAGTCATTGCCAGCAATGCTGGCTGATTGTAAAGAAGAGATTCTGCAGAGATGGCGTTGCGGCGCCGTTCAGCGTTGGCAGTTTCGGCAAGTTCGCCGCGTACAAATCTGCCGGACTCAGGTGCGCGCCCATCAGGAAAGGTTCGGACGCCTTCGCCGTGGGGCATGTTGTAGCGAAATTCGCCGACATAGTGACTCCCGTCTGCGGCATGAAGCTCACCGCGACCATTCAGCGCATGCGCTTCGAAAACACCACTGTATTTGTTGCCTTCCTCATCGGTAACTACACCTTGGCCATGAAACCGCCAGTTGTCGAAACTGCCGGTGTAGTGCAACGGCCTGTCATCGCTATAGGTGCCCTCGACGATGCGGTTGTTTTCGAACCTGCCCTCATAGGTCCTGCCGTCGGCAGTGACATAGCGACCCTGTCCTTGCCGCAGGGCGTTGACGAACTCGCCTTCATAACGATCGCCGCTGGCGTAGGCCATCTGTCCCTGGCCATGGATTAGTCCCTGCGCGAACTCTCCCTGATAACTGCTGCCGTCCAGCCATTCCAGGCGGCCGACGCCATGCAGGCGGCCGTCTTCCAGTGAGCCGAAGTAGCGACTGCCATCCGGCAGAATCAGATCCGGCGCTGCGGCGCTGTTGGCGACAAGCCAAAACCCGGTGATGATCAGACCCAGGATGGTTGCAGGCAGCATGCGGTGCAGCAGAGACATTTGGCTTATCTGTCATGCGGGTTAGGTAAAACCTAGTTAGCGCAATCACGGATGCCAAGCAAGGGTTGGTGCCGCCGCGTCGGTAGGAGAGGCGCTTTTTGTGACAGGTCGCGTGCAGCGAGTGGGAAGCAGGGTGGTATTGGTAAGCGGAGGAAAACCCGGGCGCTGAGCGCGCCCGGGTTTGTGCCACATAAGATGCTGAGGCTTCAGAGCACCTCAAACAACCCAGCGGCACCCATACCACCACCCACGCACATGGTGCACACTACGTACTTGGCACCACGGCGCTTACCTTCGATCAGGGCATGGGCAACCATGCGCGAACCAGACATGCCATAGGGATGACCGATGGAGATGGCGCCGCCGTTGACGTTCAGCAGCTCATCGGGAATGCCCAGTGTGTCGCGGCAGTACAGCACTTGGCAGGCGAAGGCTTCGTTGAGTTCCCACAGGCCAATATCGCTCACCTTCAGGCCGTTGCGCTCCAGCAGCTTGGGCACCGCGAACACAGGGCCGATACCCATTTCGTCCGGGTTGGTGCCGGCCACGGCGATGCCGCGATAGGCCCCCAGGGGTTGCAGGCCACGCTTTTCAGCCAGCTTGGCTTCCATCAATACACAGGCGGAAGCACCATCGGAGAGCTGGGAAGCATTGCCGGCAGTGATGTGCTTGCCTTCCTTGATCACCTGGCCGTTCTTGAACACCGGCTGCAGGCCGCGCAGACCTTCCAGGGTGGTGGTGGGGCGGTTGCCTTCGTCTTTGTCCAGGTTCATGGGCACTTCGTTGGTTTCGCCGGTTTCCTTGTTCACCAGCTTCATCACCGAGGCCAGGGGCACGATTTCATCATTGAACTTGCCAGCCTGCTGGGCGGCGGCGGTGCGCATCTGGGACTGGTAGGAGTATTCGTCCTGGGCGTCGCGGGAGATCTTGTAGCGATCGGCCACGATTTCGGCGGTTTCGATCATGGCCATGTACACAGATGGCATGTTCTTCAACAGTTCGGCGTCGGGCATGGCGAACAGCTTGCCGGTGAGCTGGTTTAAGGAGATGGACTCCACACCGCCGCCAACGCACACGTCCATGCCATCCTGAACGATCTGCTTGGCGGCGATGGCGATGGCCATCATGCCGGAGGCGCACTGGCGGTCGATGCTCTGGCCGGCCACGGTGGCGGGCAGGCCGGCACGCAGCAGGGATTGGCGGGCGACGTTCTGGAAGGCGCTGCCCTGGTGCAGCGAGGCGCCCATGATCACATCTTCGATTTCCGCCGGATCCACCTTGGCCCGGGCCACGGCGTGTTTGATGGCGTGCCCGGCCAGCGCCTGGCTGCCGGTGTTATTGAAGGCGCCCCGACCGGCCTTGCCAATGGGTGTACGGGCGGTGGAGACGATGACTGCTTCACGCATGAGTGACTTCCTCTGTGTCGTAGATTGTCGGTGTGGATTTTCGGTGTGCGCATGGTGAACGCAGCGGGCGTTGGTGTCCACCGCCGTTACCGGCGCTGTCCCCCTCTTCTGGAGGAGTGGACAGGCGCTTCAGCTTGCGGAGAGGATAAGGCCCTGTCTTGACCTTGGAGTTGCCCATGACCGCCGGGCCCATCGCCAGCCTGCAAGCCTCTGCAGACCAGGTGCAGGTGCTGGACCAAACCCTGCTGCCCTATGCCCAGCGCTATGTGCCGCTGCGCAGCTGGCAGGATGTGGCCCATGCGATTTGCAGCATGCAGGTGCGGGGTGCGCCCTTGATCGGTGTCACCGCCGCCTATGGGTTGGCCCTGGGGCTACGGGAAGACGCCTCGGATCAGCACCTGCAGCAGGTGGTGGCCGCCCTGGTGGCGACCCGGCCCACCGCGGTGAATCTGCACTGGGCCTTGGCCCAGATGCAGACCCGGCTGCAAGGCGTGGCCCCTGCCCAGCGTGCCGCCAGTGCCTGGCAGGTTGCCCGGGCCCTGCAGCAGGCCGACGCCGACAGCTGTGCGGCCATTGGCGCCCACGGCCTGCCGCTGCTCGCGGCCATTGCGAGTCGGCGTCCCGGGCCGGTGCGAGTGCTGACACATTGCAATGCCGGCGCGCTCGCTACCCTGGGCATAGGCACGGCCCTGGCGCCTGTCTATGCCGCCCAGGCACAAGGCGTGCCGGTGCATGTGTGGGTCAGTGAAACCCGGCCGCGCAACCAGGGCCTGCTGACGCTGTGGGAGCTGGCGCAGGCGGGTATCTCCCATGCGCTGATTGCGGATAACGCTGCAGGTGTTCTGCTGGGCCGGCAGGCGGTGGATCTGGTGCTTACCGGCGCCGATCGGATTGCCGCCAATGGCGACTGTGCCAACAAGGTGGGCACTTACCTGAAAGCCCTGGCCGCCGCCGACCAGCAGGTACCCTTCTATGTGGCCGCACCTTGGTCCACCATCGATCTGCACTGTGCCGAGGGCGCGATGATTCCCATCGAGGATCGGGGTGCGGAGGAGGTCGGCACCGTGCGCGGCCTGGATGCTCAAGGATTGGTACAGACTTTGCGGCTCACCGGTGCCGACACCCAGGCCCCCAATCCGGCCTTTGATGTCACGCCAGCCCGGTTGGTGCGAGGCATCATCACCGAGTTGGGCGTGCATGCGCCGGATGCATTGCGCCAGGTGGCGGAGGCAGGCGCATGAGCGTGCTGCCCACCCATCTGGAACTGCGGCAGGCCCTGCTGGATGCGGCCCAGACCCTGGCAAGCAAGGGATTGAATGTTGCCAGTGCCGGCAATCTCAGCGTGCGTTTGCCCACCGGCCTGCTGATTACCTGCAGTGGGTTTGCCGCGGAGCGGGCGGGTATTGAGCATCTGGTGCAGCTGGACGCACAGGGTCGGCCGGAACCCGAGGCGCGAACCCAGCGCCAGCCTTCCAGTGAGTGGCGCTTTCATGCCGCCATCTATCAGCGGTTTCCTGCTGCTGGCGCGGTGATTCACACCCATGCGCCTTTCGCCACGGCACTGGCCTGTCAACGTCTGCGCATACCAGCCTTTCACTACATGATCGCCCGCTTCGGTGGCAACGATGTGCGTTGTGCCGAGTACGCCACTTTCGGTACCCAGGCGTTAAGTGCGCATGTGCTCAGCGCGCTGCAGGGTCGCCGCGCCTGCCTGCTGGCGAATCACGGCATGCTGGTGCACGGCGCGGATCTGGCCCAGGCGTTGCAGCTCAGCCTGGAGTTGGAGGCCTTGTGCGCACAGTACTGGCATGTGCTGCAGTTGGGTGCGCCCATCTTGCTAAGTGACGCGGAAATGGCAGAGGTGCATGCCCGCTTTGCGGACTATGGCAGCGACTGAATTCGGCATGGGCTTGCAGTAGCAGTTGCAGATCCGCCGCCGGCATGTTGCCACGGTGACGTCCCAATTGGCGCAGATCATGACTGGCCGCGGCCTCGGTGCGCCAGCGCCGCCGGCTTTTCTCCAGGTCCAGCAAGGCGATATCCACTTGGAGCGCACCGGTCGCATCTGGGCGGGTGCGAATAAAAATATGTTTGGCGTAGCAACAACCATGCTGCCAACGCCCTGCGTGCAGGCGTGCCAGGGTGCTGCCCAGTGCTTGCAACATGTGCGCGTTCAACGTTGCGTCAACGTCGCGTTCATACCAGTGTTCCAGGCTCACATAGTCGTGCAATGCTTCCGTGACCAGCAGCGCCTGCCACTGTCCCTGCAGGCGGCGTGCGCCGCCATATACCAGTGCTGGTGTTCTGATGCCCAGACGTGCACAAGCAGCATAGGCCTGTAACTCGCGCAGGATCGTGGGTCGGCCCTGGGGATAACGCCAGCTGCGATAGGTGTGGCCCACCTGGCGTTTGCAATACAGCGCCACCTGGCGCTTCTCTGTCGACTCAAGCAGCAGTACACCACTCTCACCGCCGCGACGTTGATTGGGGGCCTCGACCCACTTGCCCTGACTTCGCCACCAATGCTCGAAAGCATCAAACTGGGTCGTGCTGGCGCTGTGCGCGTTAAACGGGTGCATGCTTCAAGCGCTCCGCGTCGGCGCCTTGCGCAACACATAAGTGCGCCACATGGCATAGCCGGGCAGGAAATCCACATGCCCCAACCGGATAAAGCCGGCCTCGGCAAACTCCTGTTCGATGACCGAGCGCGCCACGATGAAGCGGTTCTGATTGCTCTGGGTGCGTCCAGCCGCAGCCCGGCGCTGTTCCAGGCGGCGGCGTTTCCAGGCCTTGAAGTTGCCATCCACCCAGAGCGATACGATCAGTGTATCGCGGGTGACACGATGAAATTCGCGCAGCATGGCCAGACGATGCTCGGCGGATTCAATATGATGAAGCAGGCGGATGCAGAAGATGCAGTCCACCGCATTGGCGCCCAGATCGATGGCGAAGGCCGAGGTTTGGAAGGTGTTAACCCGCGCCACCACCGCTGGCGGCTGCGCGGCACGCGCGGTGGCCAGCATGTCGGCGGAGTTGTCGGCGGCAAGAATGACACGGTTGGGTTGCTCGCACAGCAGTGGCCAGAAACGTCCGGCACCGCAGGGCAGATCCAGCACCAGGTTGGGATCATCCGCCAGTTTCAGGGCGCGCCGCGCCACCCGCACATCGCGCCAATGCGACAGCCGCCTGGCCAGGCCCGCCTGATGTTTATGCAGATACTGCCGGGAATGGGACTCGTCGTACTTACGGGAAAATTCCAGCTCAATGGCGCTGGGCTTGGATTCGGCAGTGGGCGTGGCCATGGCGTGATATCCGGCAATGGAATGCCAGCGACCCTAGCGCCAGGGCCTTGAATGCCACGTCAAAAGGTCGTGAAAATTTCGTTAGTCGGCGGCCTGTAGCCGTACTTCGAAAGTGGTGCCAGTGCCTGCTGCGCTGTGCAGTGAAATCTGCCACCCCTGTTTGTTGCAGATGCGCCTGGTCAGTGACAGCCCCAGTCCCAACCCCTCACCGCGGGCCTGATCGCCGCGTACAAAGGGCTGAAAGATTTGCGTCTGCTCGGCAGTCGGAATGCCCGTGCCGCTGTCTTCCACCCGAAAGCCACCCGCCTCCAGCACCAGGCGCACATGGCCCTGCTCGGTATAATGCAGGGCGTTACGCAGTAAGTTGGCCATTACCGTGCCCAGCAGGGTGGGATCGTAATATCCGCTATCCGGAGCCTCTTCCACGCATTGAAAATCCAGCCCTTTTTCCGCCATGGGTGCGCGCCAACGCTGCACTTGGTTGGCGGCCACAGCCGCCAAGCTGGCGTCGCCAGCAGCGGTGGCATTACGTTTGTCCCGGGCCAATTCCAAGAAGGTCTGCACCAGGTCGCGCATTTCCTCAGTGGCTCGTGCAATACGCACTACTTGCGCGCGCTCGCGCTGATTCAGCGGCGCTTCCGCCAGCAGCTCACAGGAGCTGGCAATAATCATCAGCGGCGTGCGCAGCTCATGGCTGACGTCGGCGGTAAAAAGGCGCTCGCGTTCCAGTGATTGCCGAACCTGGCCCAGGGTGCTGTCAAAGGCTGCCGCCAGTTGTCCCACTTCGTCATCCGGATATTCAGGCGCCAGCGGCGGTGCCAGTGGATGCAGCTGATCCCGGTGCCGCACCTGGGACGCCAGGCGACTCACCGGCGCCATCACCTTGCGAGCCAGCAGCAGCCCCAGCCCCCAGGCGCCCAGCACGGTGAGCAGAAAGCCGATCAGCACCACCCGGAACAGCGCCTGCTCCCTGGCTTCGAACTCGTGTTGTTCCTGCACCAGCACATAGCTCTGGTCATCACGCTGCAGCACATACGCGTAATAGGCTTCATCCTCACCTACCACTTCGTTAAAGCCCGGTTTGAGATCCGCAAAGGGTGCCGGGATGGCATGGTCGGGATGACTGCTGGCGAAGAAACGCGTTTTGGCATCCAGTCGAGGCGTGCGGCCTTGCTTGAAGTCGTCCTGCAGCACCCGGTTTAATTCCCGGCGCAGCTCCTCCGACATCAGGTTTGCTTCCACGTATTGCACTACGGCCACGATACTCAGGGAGAAAGCGCCGCTGACCAGCACGGTCATCAGCACGAAGGCGATCAGGATACGATGACGAAAGGATTGCTTAGTCGGCATCGGGCGCATCTGCGAGGCGGTAACCCACGCCATGAATGGTGTGTAGCAGCGGCTTGGCAAAAGGCTTGTCCAGCACCTGCCGCAGTTGATGGATATGGCTGCGCAGGCTGTCACTGTCGGGCATCTCATCGCCCCAAAGCGCGGCTTCCAGTACTTCACGTCGCACCACGGCGGGGCTCTTCTGCATCAGCAGCGTCAGTAGTTTCAGGCCGAAGGGATTGAGCTTGAGTATGTGACCATCACGGCTGACATGCAGGGTATCCAGGTCGAAACGCAAATCCGCCACCTGTAACAGACGCCGGCGACTGCCTCCGCTGCGGCGCAAAATGGCCTCAATGCGCGCTACCAGCTCCGACAAGGCAAAGGGTTTGACCAGGTAATCATCGGCACCGGCCTGTAAACCCTGCAGCCGGTTTTCCAGGGCGTCCCGCGCCGTGAGCATGAGGATGGGTACTTCGTTATGGCCATGTTCGCGCAGGTGCTTGCACAGCTGGTAACCGTCCATGCCCGGCAACATGATGTCCAGCACGATCAGGTCATAGTGCTGGGTAGTGGCCAGGTGCAGGCCGGTGAGGCCGTCCTGGGCACAGTCGACACTGAACCCCTTGAGTTCCAGGTAATCAAGGATGTTGGTGAGAATGTCCCTGTTGTCTTCGATGACCAGAATGCGCATGGGCGGATCATGCTCTGAAATAGGGCATTTTATATCTCTTTGTTTATGACTCCACAATCCCAAGTGGTTGAAACTGATTTTATGATATGTTCGCGCTGTCCTGCACAGGTGTTGTAGTTGCCAGCGACGAATGTAATTTCGTTGTATCTAAGTTCTCGGAGGAATGGAAAATGAATCGCCCGCTGTGCTTAGTTATCACTTGCCGATTAATCCTGATGATTTTGTTGCCAACCATGGCGTTGGCATTGGACGTTACCAAGCCTGCGGACGATTATTCTCGCGGCATTGCGTTAATCAATGCCAATGCTTCTATGGACAGCGTATTGGACGGGGTTTTGTTGATTTTCAGTGCGGCGAAGGCGGAAGACAGTCGGGCACAGCTCTTTCTCGCGGAGATATTTGCGCACGGGAAGCCAGAATGGGAGCTTGAGCAAGATACCGCGTTAGCGCTGACATTGCTCGAGGCATCGGCGACCTCAGGGTTGGCTGAAGCGCAACATCTTTACGGCCTTGTGCTGTATACCGGGACGCCGCACGCTGATGCCGCACCCGAGGCAGGTAGGCAATGGATGGAGCAGGCGGCCGCCCAGGGCTGGGCCGAGGCGATGATGACCTTGGCGGATCTGGATCAGCAGCGTGGAGAGGCGGGCGCTTCAACAGCCTGGATGCGCAGGGCGGCCGAAGCTGGTTATGCACCTGCTTATGCTGAGGTGATTCGTCGGTACGGGCTTGGCTATGGCGTGGCGCCAGACGTCATGGCAGGTATGGATATCGTTTTTCAACGCGCACGATTAGGCGATGGTAACGCCTTATATGCCTTGGGACATGCCTTTTATTTCGGTGAACATGATGAATCCGAAGCCTATCCTGGTTTGCCGCGCAATCCAAAAGCTGCGTTGGATATGTTCAACGCGGCGGCAGAACAACAGCATCCGGTAGCCATGTATATGCTCGGTATGATGCATTATTCGGGTGATGGTACGCCGAGTAATGAAGCCGTTGCACGCAATTGGCTCCAAAAAAGTTTAGCCCAGGGATACACTCAGGCAGCCGATCTGCTGGCTTACTTTGATAGCTTGCGTTAATGGGGGGCTGAGTGAAACCAAGCGAGTATCGGTTGGAAATGATCGCAAAAGAAAAAATAGATCAAGTCCAGAATAAATGGTTTGGTGTTTGAGCTAATCTGGGCGTGTTGGTCTGCCCATCCCGTTTCATCTTGATTCCGATGATTGGCATGGGTTGATCCTATCCTGAAACTTGATACTTTTTGCACACCGGCGGGCATGCCATTCATTAAAGGGAAGTTTCACATGCGCTTGGTAGCCTTCATAAAATCGCTATTTACACCCGCGGCAAAAAAGCAGGATGAACCTCAGCTCATGGTGAGCAGATTGTTGAGCGATGTTAATCCCGAGGTCAGAAATCTGGTAATGCAGGCAAAGCTGGCGACAGTTCGCAGCACGAAAATTCGACCAGGCCCCCTTGGCTATCGGCATAGACGTTCCGCAACAGAATTTCACCTCAATGCTGCTAGGGCAGTAGTGCCTGCCGGATTTCTACGTTCAGATGTACTATTTCCCGATCCTTGGTGGAGCCACACAGTTGTGGCCAAGGAAATCCCGGGAGCTGAAGCCGCCATCAAAAAGCACCCAGATGGCGCCGTTGTTGTTGCGGAGCATGAATATGCCCTGGTGTTGCTTGACGGCAGGCAAGCTACCCAGGTGCGGCTTGAATTAATCAGCAGTGGTGGTGTCAGGCGTAAAGAGTTCTACGTCAGGTTTGCGGACGGCAGTATCGATTCTTTTGATAAATTGCCCCACGCATTGCTGCCTCTTTATATGCCAACTCAAGAGTTACTGCGAGAGCAGCAACCGGTCATCCTTTGCGAGGGCGTTCCAGCTGCAGCCTTCCTTGCGCAGAATTTTCAGATTGCTACCGCTGCCACGCTCACTGGTGCACTAGGGACACCCTCCAGAGCGGCATTGGAAGCCATTGCCAAATGCAGCCCGATCTACCTATGGCCGGACAATGACGACGTTGGCGTGCGACATATGCAGAGGGTGGCGCAACGTCTTCACAACATGGGCGTGAAACAGATCAAGATCATCCGTTGGCTGGGTGCTCCACGCAAAGCAGACGCTGCGGATTTTTCGGCTGACCAAGCTGCCTTGGCTGAATTGATTGATAAAGCCACCAATTGGACCCCCGATAGTCCCATCCGCAGTCGTGGTGTGCTTGCCGTTAACCCCCCTCGCGCCGGGCTTAGGCTACGTTTGGCAGAATCTGATCGACCGGGAAATCCACCTATAGGCGACCAACCGGATATCATGTTGCATGCAGAAATAAGGCAAATCTGTCAGCATCTGAAGCCGCTTCAACAAGCGCTAGAGCAAAATAATTCGGTTAGTCAGGATGACGAGCTACGAGCCAAGTATCTACTAAAGAGGGTGCAAGCACTTATAAAAAAGCTTGAGGGGAGAAGCTCATGCCTATAAGAACGGGAAATGAAGATCTGGATGCTGCAGCTAATAGTATCCTGGATGATCTGATTGCGCCTGTCAGCGGAGAGTCCACGTTAGGCGGTATTAGGGTTATCAGGGAAGCGGCCACCCATGATTTTTCTCGCTACGAATTCTTGTTGCCACCTCACCGAATCCAATTTACTGGTGCTGAAGGCAGTGCTGGCATCGGAGGCTCGACGAGCGGAGATGGTGTGGGGTATGCCACTTGGCTCGATTTTGAACGTTTCGCCAGCCAATTCCGCACTGACGGGCAAGCTGCCGTAGAGGTTTGGATCAATCACAATGTCACCATATGGATGCGACAGGATGACGATTATGTTCGCGAATTTCCTATCACGGCCAATGAGGGACGGCGTGTCACGCAGGGTGTTGCGCTTAGTGGTCATGAAGGGTTTCGTGTTGGCATGGCACCCATACTTTACGCAGCATACACGGCGACTACCCGCCCCGATCGATTTCTGGCCATAGCGCGTAACGTGGTGCCACGATGGTTGGAGAGTCAGCTGCGCTCATGGTTGAGACCAGGTGGTGTGTTGGCCATGGAGGATACCAACCCTTTGCGATTGGCCAGTTTCTGGGAATCCGGCGTGGTGCATGTTCTGGCGGAAATTGAGCGTCTGTTGGGCATTGAGGGAAGTGCTGGAGGCGCTGAATCCGTTGGCTTGGAAGAAGGGCCAGATTGTGGCGAGAGCATTCCTGCTAATTTCAGTTTCAATCCGTTCGAGCCGGGTACGATTAATTTCGGATTGCAGATTGTATACCGTCAGGGATGGATTCCATTGGGTACACAGCCTGGGGAGATTGTCAGGACTTTGCCGCTTGGTCCGAAGCAGTCGGAGAAAATCTCTTTTAAGGCAGTGCGCCGTACTAAGGCCACTCGGCAATCTGAAGTGGTAACCAGCATTGAAACGTCTACAGAAAGTTCGGCCGCCACCAAGGATAGTGATGAAGTTATCAAGGAGGCGTCCGAATCTTTTAACTGGCATGTAGAGGCTTCGGCGTCGGCCAGTTTCGGTTTTGGCAGCGCTTCTTTGACCGCTGGCATGGGAGGGCAGAACGCTTCGGCATCCAAAGATACCAAGGCACAAATAAATGAAACCATGGAGAAAACTGCAAGTAAGATTCGTAGCGATACAAAAATCGTTGTGTCTACAGAAATGGAAGAATCTACTGAGCTCACTCAAACGTCAGAAATCAGCAATCCAAATGATGAGATTGCGGTTACCTACATATACAGCCGCTTGCAGCGCCAGTATGAACTCAGCACATATTTATCTGAGGTCAATACCGTCATTTTTGTGGCCGAGGAGATCCCGGCGCCAAGGGAAATTACAGGCCCTTGGATCAGGCGATATGATTGGATCTTGAATAGAGAGTTATTGGATGAATCCTTTCGGCAGGATTTGCAAGTAGTAAGAGCGGGTGTCGGTATAGAGTCGGAGCCCAGCGAAGGTATAGATGCCAACATCGCGGCTTTGATGGAGTCCTTTTCTGGAGGCACAACGCCGGGCCTACCTGATTACAGCCGCTTGCCTGGACAAATTCCGGATATTTTCCAGACGCCGCAGCATTCCTA
>JBJHDG010000032.1:0-13149 GCA_050486425.1 Pseudomonadales bacterium
CCTTTGGCCAGCACATGCACCCGGTCCGGCTGCACATAGTTCAGCATGCGTTGATAGTGGGTAACCAGGAGCACGGCGCGGTCGGGGCTGCGAAAGCTGTTCACACCCTGGGACACCACCTGCAGGGCATCAATGTCCAGGCCGGAGTCGGTTTCATCCAGAATGGCCAGCTTGGGGGCCAATAACAGTAGCTGCAGGATCTCGTTGCGTTTTTTCTCACCGCCGGAGAAACCTTCGTTGACGCCGCGCTTGAGAAATTCCGGGTTCAGATCCAGTTGCTTGGCAATGGCCCGAGCCTGCTGCATGAAGGTCATGGCGGCAATGGGGTCCAGCCCCTGTGCCTTGCGCTGGCAATCCAGGGCGGCCTTGAGAAACTCCATATTGCTGACACCGGGGATTTCCGTGGGGTACTGAAATGCCAGAAACACACCGGCATGGGCGCGCTCCTCAATATCCATGGCCAGTAAATCCTGGCCGCAAAAGGACACGCTGCCGCTGACCACTTCATAGCCGGGCTTGCCGGCCAACACATGGGTCAACGTGCTTTTGCCTGAGCCGTTGGGGCCCATGACCGCGTGCACTTCACCCGCAGGAATGTGCAGGCTCAGGCCGTTGAGAATGGGTTTGTCATCAACGCGGACATGCAGGTCTTGTATTTGCAGCATCGGGATTCCTTGGTAAACGGCGGTCGGCGTTCAGCCCACAGCACCTTCCAGACTCACTTCCAACAATTTGCCGGCTTCCACCGCAAACTCCATGGGCAGTTCGCGAAAGACTTCCTTGCAGAAGCCGTTGACGATCATGCTGATGGCTTTTTCCGCATCGATGCCGCGCTGCTGACAGAGAAACAGCTGGTCTTCACTCACTTTCGAGGTGGTGGCTTCATGTTCCACGGTAGCAGACGCATTGCCGGATTCGATATAAGGAAAAGTGTGCGCACCGCATTGATCGCCGATCAGCAGTGAATCGCACTGGGTGTGGTTGCGCGCATTGCGGGCATTGGGTGAGAAGCGCACCAGCCCTCGATAAGCGTTCTGGCTGCGACCGGCACTGATGCCTTTGGAGACGATGGTACTTTTGGTGTTGGCGCCTAGATGGATCATCTTGGTGCCCGTATCTGCCTGCTGATAGTTATTGGTCAGCGCCACTGAATAAAACTCACCCACGCTGTGCTCGCCGCGCAGCACCACACTGGGGTACTTCCAGGTGATGGCGGATGCGGTTTCAACCTGGGTCCAGGAAATCTTGCTGCGGGCACCGATGCAGGCACCGCGCTTGGTGACGAAGTTGTAGATGCCGCCTTTGCCCTGGGCATCACCTGGATACCAGTTCTGGACCGTAGAATATTTGATCTGGGCATCTTTGAGCGCCACCAACTCCACCACCGCAGCGTGCAGTTGATTTTCATCCCGCATGGGTGCGGTGCAGCCTTCCAGGTAGCTCACATAGGCACCTTCATCGGCAATAATCAGGGTGCGCTCGAATTGACCGGTGTTGCGGGCGTTGATACGGAAATAGGTGGAAAGCTCCATGGGGCAGCGTACCCCCGGCGGGATGTACACGAAGGAACCATCGCTGAACACGGCGGAATTCAGGGTGGCGTAAAAGTTATCGGTGTACGGCACCACGCTGCCCAGGTATTTTTGCACCAGCTCGGGATGGGTTTGTACCGCTTCCGAGATGGGGCAGAAAATCACGCCGGCTTCGGCCAGTTTTTCCTTGAAGGTGGTGCCGATGGAGACGCTGTCGAAAACGGCGTCCACCGCCACATTGCTCATCCCACCGCCCATCGGCGCGCCAGGGTCGGGCTGGACACCGGCCAGGATGGCCCGCTCATGCAGCGGGATCCCCAGCTTTTCGTAGGTACGCAGCAATTCCGGATCCACTTCATCCAGGGACTTGGGGCCATCGCTTTGGCTCTTGGGCGCCGAATAATAAGAGATGGCGTTGTAATCAATGGGCGGGAAGTGCACATGCGCCCAGTTTGGATGCGGCCGGGTTTGCCAGTGCGCCAGGGCCCGCAGACGCCAGTCGGTGAGCCATTGCGGCTCCTTTTTCTTGGCAGAGATAAAGCGCACCACATCTTCGTTCAGGCCTGGGGGCAGGGTCTCCGCTTCGATATCGGTGACGAAGCCGGCGCTGTACTCACGTTGGACCAGGGCTTCCAGTTCTGGGTTGGCTGAGGCGTCACTCATGGGGCTGCCGTTGTGCAGGAATACGGTGGCCATTGTAACCGTTGGGCGCGGGGTAATACCAGAGTAATTCAGTCAAGTATTGACGCGGGTTTGCCCGCACCCGGGCAGACCGCTAGTATCCCCGCCTTTGTGTCCGGCAGTGCGGCCGGTTTTTTTACCTGTCAACGAGTGACCTATGCCCAAACTGGAGCGTTTGCCGGAAGAACATATGTATCAGGCCTATGGCCTGTACCTGCTGGAACCCAAGCACCGCCTGATCCGCACCCTGAAAAAGGCCTATGCACCCTCGGTGCATGGCCACAAACCCTGGGGCTCCAGTTTTCTTATCATGGATTACCTGATCCATAACCCCATCCGCAAGGGTTCCCGGGTCATGGAGATCGGCTGTGGTTGGGGACCGGCGGCTATCTTTTGTGCCAAGAATTTCAACGCCAAGGTTACGGGCGTGGACATCGACAAGGATGTGTTCCCATTTCTGGAAGCCCTGGCTGAGCTCAATGGTGTGAGCGTGGCCGCTGTGGTGAGCAAATTCCAGGATCTGAAAGCCTCACGCCTGGGCAAGGAGCAGTTGATCATCGGCTCCGATATCTGCTTCTGGGATTCGCTGGTAAAACCATTGCATAATCTCATCAGCCGAGCCCTGAAGGCGGGCACCAAGCGGGTGATTATTGCGGATCCCGGCCGTCCAACTTTTTATGAACTGGCAGAACGCTGTGCAAAAAAGCACAAGACCATCCTCAGCGAGTGGTACGCCACGGAACCCGACCGCTACGTGGGAGAGATCCTGGAGATTCGCGCTTCCTGACACCCACCCCGATACCCAAACGGGCGTATCCGGGAGCCGTGGGTGAGTTCCCATTTTTCAGTGCTGCTGGTGGAGGATCATCGACCGCTGGCAGAAACCACCGGGGCCTATCTGGAAGCCGCGGGCTATGTGGTGGATTACGCCGCCGATGGCCTCACCGCGCTGCATCTGGCGGTCACCCAACATTACGACGCGCTGGTGCTGGATATCATGCTGCCAGGTCTGGATGGGCTCAGTCTGTGTCGACGATTGCGTCAGGATGCCGGACTCGCCACGCCCATCATCATGCTCACCGCCCGGGATGAGCTGGATGACAAGCTCAAAGGCTTCGGACAGGGCGCCGACGATTATCTGGTTAAACCCTTTGCCATGCCGGAGCTGGCGGCGCGCATCGAAGCACTGATCCGGCGTGCCAAAGGTGATGTGTCCCGGCATCTGTATCAGGTGGCAGACCTGAGCCTGAATCTGGATACCCAGGAAGTCAGCAGAGCCGGGCAGCCCCTGCGTCTGTCCCGCACCCAATTTGCGATTCTGCGCGTGCTGATGCGGGAATCGCCCAACCTGGTGAGTCGGGAGTTGCTGGAGCGGGAGGTCTGGGGTGATGAACCGCCGGACAGTGATGCGCTACGCAGCCATTTGTATGCGTTGCGGCGCATTGTGGATAAACCCTTTGCCAAGGCCCTGATCGAAACCTTGCCGGGGCGTGGGTTTCGGCTCAGTTGAAGGTCACTGTCACTTTGGTGCCTTCGCCGGGCTTGCTGGTAATGGACAGCGGCCAGCCAAACTGATGGGTAATACGCTTGACGATGGCCAAACCCAGGCCGTGGCCTTGCATCTCCGGATTGGATCGACTGCCTTCACCCCGGTAGAAGGGCTCAAACACCTGGGCCAGATCCTGCCCGCTCATGCCAATGCCAGTATCTTCAATTTGCACCGCACCAGGCGTAATCAGTACGCTGACCCTGCCTTGCTGGGTGTAGTTGATGGCATTGCGGAGCAGATTGCCTATCAGCATTTCCAGTACTCGGGGCGGCGCCTTTACCTCCAGGCGCCCGGATTCCTGCAATTGCAGGCTGTTACCACGGCGCTGGGCCATGCTGCCCAGCACATTGAACTGCTCGGCCACAATTTCATTCACGCTGACCAGTTCATTGGGGGCTTCCAGCTCATGGCCACGAGCCAGCAGCAGCAATGTTTGCAGCAGGGCTTCCATGTCCTCCAGGGTTTTGCGCATGCGTGCCAGGGCAGCCTGATCGGCAGCTGGCCGCTCCGGGTTACGTTCCAACAGATCCAGTGAACCCTTGATCACCGCCAAGGGTGTGCGCAGCTCGTGGCTGGCATCCCGGGTAAAGGTACGTTCACGTTGCACCAGTGCGTCCACGCGCTGGGCAAAATGGGTTACGGCTTGAATCATGCTGGTAACTTCGGCATCCGCCGTGGCCTTGTGAGCATCCAGATCCAGTTGTAATTGACCCGGGTGAGAAAAATCGAACTGTTCCAGATAATTCGCCAGGCGCACGATGGGGGAGATGGCCTGCTGTGACAGCCGATAGGCGAAGAACAACAGGCCATAGATGCACAGTAGCACCACGCTCAGGGGTGCGATACCGAAGTAGAACACCAGATTAGCCACCTGTTCTTCCAGAAATACCAGGTACAGGCGCTGTCCCTCGTGGTCGGAGACATGCACCAGAGGCTCGGTGCCATCCAGTTGCAAGCGGCCATAACCGGGCTGCTTGTCCCGGAGTGCCGCCGGTACCTGGCTCAGGTCGCCATCCCGCCGCAGGTACCCACGCAGGTTGGCGGTGTTGGGCAGGGGCGCGGCGGCATCTTGTGCAAACAGCGCCCAATAGTGCGCGGCTTCTCCCGATAAGGCAGCCCGGATCAGGACATCGTTGACAATGCGGTAGGTGGCATAGATCCCCACCAGGGTTGCGGCACTGATCAACAGTATCTGCAGGGCAAACACCCTGACCAGTTTCGCGCGCAAACCTATGGGTTTCATACTTGGCATCCGATCTGCTGCGGTATTGTCTGCGCGCTCATAAGCTTTGGTTCAGAAATTTTTTCGTGCTGGGCTTGCTGAACAGATAATGGCCGATCTGCCATTCCTGGCCATCACGGTAACCGAACATTTCCTCCACTGCCATGAAAAACAGACGCCAGCGTTGCAGCCAGCGCGGCAAGGCTTCGGTGCCATAGGTTGCCGCCAGGGCATCGGCCAGCATAGGCTTGTTGGCGTCGAAGTTCCGCAGCCAGGCGCGGGCGGTACGTTGGTAATGGGTGCCGGGCAGCAACCACTGCTCCCGCAATTTCAGGTCGTTTTGAAAATGGCTCAGCGTATCCGCTGCTGGCATGAGGCCGCCAGTGAAGAAATGGCGCGCCATCCAATCGCTGCTGCCGCGATCTTCAAAGGGATACAGAAATTGCTGGTGACAAAAAATGTGGACAAAGAGTTTGCCGCCTGGCACTAACGCCTCCGCGATGCGGGCCAGGAGTTGTTCATAGTTGCGCACATGCTCAAACATTTCAACGGAGACGATGCGTTGAAATTGTCCGGGCAGATCCAGTTCGTTCACATCGGCGGTGATCACGCGCAGATTACCCAGGCCACGTTGTCGGGCCTGACTACGAATATAGGCGGCCTGGGAATGGGAGTTCGACAGGGCAGTAATCTGCGCCTGCCGGTAGCGGGCTGCCGCCCACAGGCTGAATGAGCCCCAACCGCAACCCAGATCCAAAATCTGCTGGCCATCGGCAAGATCGGCCCGCAGCGCGTACAGCGCCAGCATATCGGCTTCGGCCTGGGCCAGATCCCGGGTATCCGGCGCCCAATAGCAGGCGCTGTATTTCAGATGCGGCCCCAGCACGGCCTGGAAGAAATCGGCTGGCACTTCGTAGTGTTGGGCATTGGCGGCGTCGGTGGCGATGGCCACCGGGCTTTGGCGGAGGTTTTGCAGCCGCTGCGCTTTTTGGTTGAGCGCCTCCCGCTCCTGGCGCAAGCGGTTGCCCACCAGACGCCGAATGCCCCAACGTAGCAGGGGATCCGGCAGCAGACCGGATTCGGCCAAATTCAGGGCTGTATTCATATCTCCACCTCGTTGAGTTGAAAGTGCCGACTGCGCTGCAGGCTGAAGACCAAATAGAACAGTAGCGCCCAGGCCAGACTGATATAAGTCAGCGGGCCGCTGATGGTTACCGCATCCAGGCTGGCGCCGGCCGTGTAGGAAAAGGGCACGGCGGTGGCGGCCAGTCCCGCAGCGAGCCAGGGATATCGGCTCAGCCACGCCAAGCTATGGTTAAAGGTAAGTGCCAGGGAGATCCAGAGCGCAATGATCCACCAGGGTGTGCTGGGCATGCCGTAGTCGAGCACACCATGGGTGATCCAAAACAGTTCCAGCCAGGTGCCCACCATGGCAGCACTGATCAGCCAGAGCAGATCCTGGCGCCAATAGGGCTGGCTGGCGGCCAGCAGCAATAAGCCAAGCAGGGGCGGAATGCCTAACCAGGCTGCATTGATGCCGGCGCCAGCCACAAAACCCAGCCATGCCAGTTGGAACAGCACAGCGTTGAGTACTACCGGACGATAGCAAGCACGCAGGTTAATCCTTGCCAGCAGGTTGGATATCACAGGCTGGCCCGCCATGGCTGGCCGTGATAACCCTGCTTGGCGAACAGCATCTGCACATCGCTGATCATCTGTTCAGCAAAGCCGGCTTCGCAGTAACACAGATAGTATTCCCACAGCCGCACAAAACGCTGATCAAACCCGAGCGCCTGCACCTTGGGTAGGGCGGCGGAAAAATTTTCCCGCCAGTGGGCCAGGGTACGGGCATAGTCCAGCCCCAGATCCTCCAGGTTCACCAGTCGCCAACGCGTGCGTGCGGCGGCCGCCTGGGTAAGCACGGAAACTGCAGGCACAAAGCTGCCGGGAAACACATGGGCCTTGATGAAATCCACCAGCTGCAACGCGGCGCGATAGCGGTGGTCTTCAATGGTAATGGCCTGAAGCAGCATCAGTCCGCCGGGCTTTAACAAGGCATCACAGCAGGCGAAGTAACGCTGCAGTTGCAAATGACCAATGGCTTCGACCATTTCCACGGACACCAGCTTGTCGTAACGACCTTGCAGCTGGCGATAATCCAGGGGCAGCACCTCTATCTGCGCCGTCAAACCAGCCGCCTGCACCCTGGCCTTGGCAGCTTCGTATTGCGCCTGGGAGATGGTGGTGGTGGTGACCTTGCAGCCATAGTGCCGCGCTGCATGCATGGCCATGCCGCCCCAACCGGTGCCGATCTCCAGTAAATGATCCGAGGGTTGCAGGTCCAGCTTGCGACAGATGCGCTCCAGCTTGTTGTAACTGGCGCTGGCCAGGCTGTCCGCTGGGGTTTCGTAGATGGCCGCGGAATACATCATGCTGGGGTCTAGAAACAGCGCAAAGAATTCATTGCTGAGATCGTAGTGGGCGCCGATATTTTTGCGGCTGCCGGCCAGGTTGTTGCGCCGGCCTATGTGCCGCAGTGCATGTTGCATCCGACCCAGCCAGGCGCTGCCCCGATCCACCGGATCCAGACTTTGGCGATTGCGCAACAGATATCGCAGCAGACCGGTAAGATCCTGGCTGCACCATTGACCATCCACATAGGCTTCACCGGCGCCCACGGAGCCGCCCAGCGCGAGTCTGGTATAAGCCGCCGGATCCAGCACCTGCAGGTCGGCATCCACACCGGCAGCCACAGCGGTATTGCCCTGACCTAGGCGCAGCTGCAGTTCCGGATCGTTGAATTGCAACTGCCCATCCATCCGCTGCAGCAGGTTCAGCAGACGGCCCCGCAGCAGGCGCTGATGCGGCCGCACCCTGCGCCGGAGCGGCGCTGCCGGCGTTACCGACGCGGTAAATGGTTGTGGCTGATCAAGACTCTGCTGTTTCAGGTATTGCATGGGATTTGGTCCTGGGAGCGGGATGGGCGTGGAAGCGGGCGCCGCGCCACCACAGACGCAGTGCCTGCCAGTAAATGCGCAAAAGATTGCGGCCATTCTGCCAGGGCTGCAGCAGTGCAACGCGGGTGGCATTGCCGGTGGTCAGCGGTTCATGCCGCAGCAGCAAGCGGGCATTGAAACAAACACCGTTAGCATCCTGGGATTGCATGTGCAGCCGCAGCTTTTCTGCGTCCAATCGCAAGTGCCATTCATAACGCTGCTGCATTGGCATAAAGGGCGAAACATGCAGGACCTTATCCAGCTGGAAGTGATAAACCCCCTCGGCATCCGGCTTGGGCGATACAGCCGCAACATAGACATGGCGCTCACCCCAGGGTGTGTTGGTCACCTCAGCCAGCAGATATTGCAACCGAGGATTCGGGTCGTTGCTGTAGCAGAACCAGAAACTCACCGGATTGAAGCCATGGCCCCAGCTGCGCGGTTGGCTGAGCAGAAAGATCTGTCCGCTGGGCGCTGGCAGTCCGGCCTGTGTCAGTGCCAGATTGAGGCGATCGCGTAAGCGCGTCCCCTGCAGACCAGTCAGATAATCTCTGCATCTGATTGTTACCAGGGCTGGCTTCTCAAAGCCCCAACAGGGGCCGTGCTGGTTTAATGTCGGCAATGCGTCTATATCCAGCCAGGCCATCCAGATGGGATAGCCGAAGCTATGCGCCGGGCTTTGCGCACCCGCCAGCCGCTGATGACTCAGCCAACCCTGGCACAGACTGTGGCCGCTGAGGCTGTCAGGCCGCATAAGCTTGCTCCGTCAGCAGCCGCAAGCTTGCGGCTGCGCGCTGGCCGCTTTGGAATCCGTCTTCGTGAAAGCCCCAGCCCCAGTAGGCGCCGGCGTAATAGGTGTGGCGTTGGCCCTGAATCTCGTGCAGGCGTTGCTGGGCGGCTACTGCTTCAGGGGTAAACACGGGATGCCGGTAGTGACGCTCTGCCCAGATCTGCTTGGGTATCTGCGCCGCTATCGGATTAAGCGTGACGAAAAACGGTTGCGGACCCTGGATCCCCTGCAACAAATTCATCCAGTAAGTCAGGCTGTAGTGTTGCTGGCCGCGGCCCCCAACAAGAGCATTCCAGCTGGACCAGGCTTTTGGATTGCGCGGCATCAGGGCTGGATCAGAATGCACCAGCACCCGATTGCTCTGATAACGAATGGCGCCCAGGATGCGCTGCTCTGCGCTGGAGGCATCCGCCAGCAATGCCAGGGCATCGTCACTGTGGCAGGCCAATACCAGGGCATCAAACTGGCGCTTGCCACTGGCAGTGGTAATTTCCACGCCCTGTGCCAGCCGGCGCACCTGCAGCACTGGCGTGCCCAGCAAGACCTCACCCTGAAAGCTCGCGCTAAAGGCGCGCAGATAGCTGGCGGAACCGCCACTGATAACCCGCCAGCGCGGGCGACCACGCACCTGCAGCAGATGATGCTGCTGCATGAAGCGCACCAGGTAGTGGACCGGCATTGCCATCACTGCCTGGCGCGGCAGGGACCAGATGGCGCCACACATGGGTAGCAAGTGGTCCTCGATAAAACGCTGGCCAAATTGTTCCTGGGCCAGGTAGTCGCCCAGTTTCAAATCTGACGGCGCAGGTGGGTGTCGCGCGCTGTCATCGGCAGTCAGCAGCATGGGCGCCTGCCGATAGAAGCGGCGGATATCCCACAACATGCGCAAAAAACCGGGGGACAACAGGTTGCGCCGCTGGCAGAACAGTGTACCCAGGGAGCGGGTGCCGTATTCCACCCCGGTATGTATGTCGCTCAAGGCGAAACTCATGTCTGATGCCTGGGTGGGCACCTGCAACTGCTTGAGCCAGCTGGCAAAGCCGGGATAGTTCAGTTCGTTGTAAACAATAAAGCCGGAATCCACATTGTAGGTGCGTCCGCCGAGCCAGATGGCATGGGTGTCGGTATGGCCGCCCAGGCGGGGCCCGGCCTCATACAGACTCACCTGGTACCGGCTGTCCTTGGCCTGCTGCTGCAGATGCCAGGCCGCGGAAATGCCAGCAATACCTGCACCTATGACCGCTACTTGCATACCACTGATCCTGCCTGATCTTGATGCCGGCAAGGTTGCAGGTTTTGCCGTGAAGCCGGTGTGAAATTGTTCGGCAACCTTATTCACGTTGGCTTCACGTTGGCAAAGCCAGACTGGCTGCCAGTGACAGGTTCAGGAGACAAGTGCCGTGCGGCCTCTGTTGTTACCCATCGCCCTGGCGGTGTTGCTAAGCACCCTGGTGCTGAGCGCATGCAGTCATCAGCGGCCGAGCTATGCCATCGCCCTGGAGGCGGCGCTGCAGCAACACCCGGGCGTGCCGGCGACAGTCGATGCGGCGGCGCCCTTTATTGCACTGTTCAGCGACTTTGCCCAGGTCGGGGCCGCAGACGCGGTTGCTGCGGTCTATGCCGAAGAACTGTATTTCTCCGACACCCTGACTCTGATCACCCGGCGTGAAGATCTGCTGGCCTACTTCCAACGCCTCCACACCAGCGAGGCTCGGGTGGCGGTAGACATTGCCAGTGTCCTGGTGCAGGAAAACGACCTCTACGTGCGCTGGCGTATGCAGACGCAGTTTCGTGTGGCCGGACGCCAGCGACAATCGGATTCCGTAGGCGTCACCCTGCTGCGCTTCAACGAACAGGGTCAGGTGGTGGTACAGCAGGACTTTTGGGACAGCACTGAGGGTTTCTATCGCCATTTGCCAGTGGTGGGTGGTCTGTTGAATTGGATAGGAGGGCAATTCCATGCGCATTAGGATGGCTATTGTGTTTGCCGGCCTGAGCGCCAGATTCAGCCTGTTGAGTCTGGTGACGGTTTTGTTGATTACCGTGTTGGCCGCCGGGCAGGCTGCGGCCCAGGTCCGTCCTGCGGTGCATGCGCCAACGCTGCACCTGCAGGATGGGCAGGAGCACTGGCAGTTTGATGTGTATCTGGATGGCCGTGCCATCGGCAGTCACAGCTTTCGTATCGAGCACCTGGGTCGCGAGCAACGGGTGGAGTCCCGGGCCAGCTATGCGGTACGGGTGCTGCTGGTGCCAGCCTTCAGGTACGAGCATGTGGCACGGGAAATCTGGCGTGACGGCTGTCTGACCCAGTTACAGGCCGATACCAGCATCAATGGCCGCCGCACTGCCGTGCGGGCTGAGGCGCTGGCGCAGGGTCTGCAGATCACCCGGCAGGAAGCCAATCAGCAGCAGGGATTTCTTGCCCCGGGTTGTGCTGCCAGCTTTGCCTACTGGGATGCCCGGCTGCTGCAACGCAGTGAGTTGATCAACGCCCAAACCGGCGAACCCCGGCCAGTGGTGATTGAAGCCCTGGGCGAAGAAACCATCGCCGTGGCGGATCTGGCAGTGGCCGCCCGTCGTTACCGTATTCTGGAAAGTGGCTTGGCCATAGATCTCTGGTACGCCCAGGAAACCGGACGCTGGTTGGCACTGGCGGGTGAACTGGAGGATGGTCGTCAGCTGAGCTATCGCCTGCGCAGTTACGAGCAGCTGCCGCCCAGAATCAGTACCCGGATCTAGTCAGGCACCTTTGGCCTGGCCTATGTGCACCCCAGCCGCGGTGCACTCCTGTCGTGTGCTAATAGGCAGGCTGGGCCGGGCTTGCTAGTATCCGCGGCCTGGCCGTTATCTGATGTACCCATGTCCGCCACGAGTGATGAAATCCTGGATGCCAAGGGGCTGCGCTGTCCAGAACCCCTGATGCTGGTGCGCAACCGCATGCGCACCATGGCATCAGGTCAGCGTCTGCAAGTGCTGGCCACAGATCCGGCAACGGCGCGGGACCTGCGGGATTTCTGTCGCTTTATGGGGCATCAATTGCTGGCCGCCGAGGCGCTGGACACCCATTGGCAATTCCTGATTCAGAAGGCCTGAGCATGCAGCAACCAGGCCCGGCGTCGCTGCTGTCCGATGCCGCTGCGGCGGCATTGATCTGTGACTGCTTCAACGACTTATTTGGCCCGGCGGTGCAGATGCAGGGTGGTGGCGATGAGCCCCTGTATGTACCACCTGCAGCTGGTCGTCCTGGCCGGATTATTTTCAACCGTGATTTCCCCGCCAGCGCCCTGCACGAAGCTGCGCACTGGTGCCTGGCAGGCGCTGCCAGGCGCGCGCAGGTGGATTATGGCTACCTGGATCTGCCACCACCACGCAGTCCTGCCCAGCAGGCAGCCTTCTGTCGCTGGGAGTGCCGGGTGCAGGCAGTGGAGCTGCTACTTACCCAGGCCACCGGCTTGCCCTTTCGCGTGAGCCTGGACGATCTGGCGGTGTCGCCACAAACCCGTGTGCAGTTTGCCGCCCAGGTGCAAGCAGCGGCGCAGCAGATGCAGGTCGCTGGGCTGCCACCCAGGGGTGCGGCCTTGCGTGCTGCATTGGCGCGCGCCTTTGCAGCTGGACGGACTGCAGCTGGGGAGAAGCCGCATGCAGACTGATGTGGATGTGCTGGTGGTGGGTGCTGGCGCCGTAGGATTGGCTTGTGCCCAAGCCCTGGCTGCCCAGGGTTTGGATGTGTTGGTGGTAGAGCGGCATGGGCATGCGGGTGAGGAAACCAGTTCCCGTAATTCTGAGGTGATTCATGCAGGTATCTATTACCCCACCGGCAGCTTAAAAGCGCGCTTGTGTGTGCGCGGCAAACAGCTGCTCTATGCTTTTTGTCGGGCCAATCAGGTGGCCTACAACAATTGCGGCAAACTTATTCTGGCCACGGCGGGGACGCAGCTGGCGCAGCTGCGTGCCTATCAGGCTCAAGCCCGGGCCAATGGTGCCGGTGAGCTGCGTTGGTTGGATGCGGCAGAAGTGCTGCAGTTGGAACCGCACGTGCAGGCCCAGGCAGGCTTGTTTTCTCCCAGCACCGGGATCCTGGACTCCCATGGTTACCTGTTGGCGCTGCAGGCCAGGTTGCAAGGCGCAGGTGGCATGATCGCCTTTGCCAACGAGGTAATCAGGGCGCAGCCGTTACCCGCTGGCGTGGGACACCAGGTGGAGTGCCGAGATCTTGGCACTGGCGGCATGACACAGCTCACTTGTCGCTGGCTGCTGAACGCGGCGGGGTTATCGGCGCCGGATTTGGCGCGGCAACTGACGCCCGATCATGCAGCGCTGTTGCCAACGGCCTATTACGCCAAGGGCCATTACTACAGTTACAGCATTGCCAACCCGCC
>JBJHDG010000033.1:0-13076 GCA_050486425.1 Pseudomonadales bacterium
GGGCTGTAGGTGGCATCCAGACGCAACACGCCAATCGGACGGGATTCCTCTTCCGGATCACCCATGACTTCCGCCGGCACATAGCCGCGGCCACGGGTGATCTTTACATCCATGCGGATCTTGCCGTTTTGATTCAGCGTACAGATCTGATGATCCGGGTTAACGATCTCAACGTCCTGGGTCAACTGGAAGTCAGCCGCTGTAACCGCGCCACCACCATCCTTGGACAGGGAAATCACCGCCTCATCGGCGTGATGCAGAATGACCGCAACGCCCTTGAGGTTCAGCAGGATATCAATCACATCTTCCTGCACACCTTCGATGGCACTGTACTCGTGCAGTACACCGTCAATTTGCACTTCGGTAATGGCGCAACCCGGCATGGATGACAGCAGAATACGCCGCAACGTATTGCCCAGGGTGTGGCCAAAGCCGCGCTCCAGCGGTTCCAGGGTTACCTTGGCGCGGGTAGGGCCAACTTCCTGAACATCGATGTGGCGGGGGGTAAGAAATTCGTATACCGACTGTGCCATAGGATCCAATTCTCCTGCCTTATTTGGAGTAAAGCTCTACGATCAGGTTCTCGTTGATTTCCGACGGCAACTCACCACGATCAGGCAAGCGCTTGAATACGCCCTCCATTTTGTTGCGGTCTACTTCGACCCACTCAACAGCACCCCGGTTACCAGACAGCTCCATGGCTTGCTGGATACGCAGTTGTCCTTTCGCATGTTCACGCACGGTGATCACATCATTGGGTTCAACCCGGTAGCTGGCGATGTTCACCGGCTGCCCGTTCACATTGATGGCTTTGTGCGATACCAACTGACGGGCCTCTGCGCGGGTAGCGCCAAAGCCCATGCGATAGACCACATTATCCAATCGCGACTCCAGCAAGCGCAGCAGATTTTCACCGGTGGCGCCACGCTGACTGTCAGCCTTCTTGTAATAGTTGCGGAACTGACGCTCCAGCACACCATACAGACGCCGCACTTTCTGTTTCTCGCGCAGCTGAACTGCATAGTCGGACATCCGGCCGCGCCGGGCGCCATGCTGACCAGGCAGGGTTTCCGCCTTGCACTTGGAGTCCAGCGGCCGAACGCCGCTCTTCAAAAATAGATCCGTGCCTTCCCGACGGGACAGCTTCAGTTTTGGACCAAGATAACGAGCCATTGATGTCTCCTGGCTTATACCCGGCGCCGCTTGGGCGGACGGCAGCCGTTGTGCGGAATGGGCGTGATGTCGGTAATGCTGTTAATTTTCAGGCCGGCGTTATTCAGCGAGCGCACCGCTGATTCACGGCCCGGTCCAGGTCCCTTGACGAATACGTCAACGCTTTTCAGGCCATATTCCAGCGCCGCATTGACCGCGCGCTCTGCTGCCACCTGGGCTGCAAAAGGCGTGCTCTTGCGTGAGCCTCTGAAACCGGAACCGCCGGCGGTGGCCCAGCACAGGGCATTACCCTGGCGATCGGAGATGGTGATGATGGTGTTATTGAAGGAGGCGTGAATATGAGCCACACCATCAATCACACTACGTTTCTGCTTTTTCCGCGGCGCTTCAGCCATGCTTTGATCTCTCTATTCAACCTATTTCTTAATAGGACGCCGGGGACCTTTGCGGGTACGGGCGTTGGTTCTGGTGCGTTGGCCACGTAACGGCAGGCCACGACGATGTCTGATGCCTCGATAACAACCCAGGTCCATCAGACGCTTGATGTTCATGGATACTTGGCGGCGCAGGTCGCCTTCCACCGTGTGCTTGGCGACTTCATTACGCAGGTTGTCCAGTTCCCCGTCAGTCAGATCCTGAATCCGGGTCTCCGGCCGAACGCCTGCAGCATCACAGACAGCACGGGCCTTGGTGCGACCGATCCCGAAGATATATGTCAGCGAGATCACCGCATGCTTGTTGTCTGGAATGTTGATACCGGCTATACGGGCCATGCATTTAGCTCCACAAATTAAACGTGGCGTCCTGCCCCCAGCAGGCGGACACCTTCAGTTCCCTGACTGCGAACCCACGAACACCCACCGCCAGCCTGCCGGCAGCGGCAAAAAGGGCGCAAAGCTTACAGATTGCACCTGCGGGATTCAATATGGGGCGCATAAGGCCCATTAGCCCTGCCGCTGCTTGTGCCGAGGCTCGGCAGCGCAGATCACCCGCACCGCGCCTTTGCGTCGGACAATCTTGCAGTTTCGGCAAAGCTTCTTTACAGATGCTCTAACTTTCATCTCTCATCACCCTGTTAGCGGCGTGCGCCGCGTCCGTAGCTCTTCAGGTTCGACTTTTCCATCAGCTTGGCGTACTGGCTGGACATCAGGTGCGATTGCACCTGGGACATGAAGTCCATGCCCACCACCACCACGATCAGCAGTGCGGTACCGCCCAACTGGAAGGTCAGACCAAAGAACACAATCATGAATTCCGGCAACAGGCACACCAGCGTCAGGTAGAGGGCGCCAAAGGTGGTCAGCCGGGTAATCACATCATCGATATAGCGCGCGGTTTGCTGACCGGGGCGGATACCAGGCACAAAGGCCCCTTGTCGCTTCAGGTTATCTGCCACGTCCTTGGGATCAAATACCAGGGCCGTATAGAAGTAGCAGAAGAAAATGATGCCGGCGGCAAACATCAGTACGTACAGCGGCTGCCCGGGGGACAGGGCCAACGACACGCGCTGCAGCCATTCCAATCCCGGCGAATTGCCGAACCACTGGGTGATGGAAGCAGGCGCCATCAGCAGGGCTGAGGCGAAGATGGCGGGAATCACCCCGGCCATATTGACCTTCAGCGGCAGATGGCTGCTTTGTGCCTGATACACCCGGCGCCCCTGCTGGCGCTTGGCATAATTCACCGTGATCCGCCGCTGCCCACGCTCGATGTAGACCACAAAGGCAATAATGACCAGGGCAAACAGCGCAATGGCCAGCAGCGCAACAATGTTAATACTGCCCTGACGCGCAGCTTCAAAGGACTGCGCAATGGCAGACGGGAAGCCGGCGACGATGCCGCAGAAAATCAGCAGCGAAATACCATTGCCCACACCACGCTCGGTAATCTGCTCACCCAGCCACATCATGAACAGCGCGCCGGTCACCAGGGTAACCGTGGACACGAAGAAGAACATAAAGCCCGGCACAAAGGCGAGCCCTTGATTTGCCAGGGCCACGGATAGCGCCGAGCCTTGAATCAGGGCAATCAGCAAGGTGCCATACCTGGTGTACTGGGTAATCTTGCGACGGCCCGCCTCACCTTCCTTGCGCAGCTGCTTGAGCGGCTCATACATCGCCTGCAGCATGTTCATAATGATGCTGGAGGTGATATAGGGCATTACGCCCAGCGCCAGAATACTCATGCGTTCCAGCGCACCGCCAGAAAACATATTTACCAGATCAAGGATGGTGCCTTCGGTGCTGCTGAACATGTCCCGCAAAGCATCGGGATTAATGCCGGGAATCGGAATATGGGTACCCACCCGATACACCAGCAATGCCAGCAGCACAAACAAAAGGCGTGAGCGCAGCTCGGTCAGCCCCGATTTGTTGCCCGCCAGCCCTTGTGCAGTGGCAACCATCAGCCTTGTTCCAACACCTTGCCGCCAGCCTTCTCGATGGCAGCACGCGCACCCTTGGTAACCGTAACACCTACCACCGTGAATGCGCGATCCACGCCGCCGGACAACACGATACGGGCGCGTTTCTTGGACTTGGCCACCAGATTGGCTGCCTTCAGGCTGGACAGATCCACCTGCTCGCCTTCCACTTTCGCCAGCTCACTCAGCCGTACCTCTGCTGTGGCCAAGCCAATGCGTGAGCGGAAACCGAATTTCGGCAAGCGCCGTTGCAGCGGTTGCTGACCGCCTTCAAAGCCTGGTTTAACGCCACCACCGGAACGGGCCTTCTGACCCTTTACACCGCGCGCGGAGGTCTTACCGAGCCCGGAGCCAGCGCCGCGACCAACACGCTTGGGTGTCGTTTTGCTGCCAGGTGCAGGCTTTAGGGTATTCAATTCCATATTTAGTCTCCTTCCACCTGCACCATGTAGCTGACCTTGTTGATCATGCCACGTACAGCTGGAGAATCTTCCACTTCCACGGTGTGGCCAATACGACGCAGCCCCAGCCCGGCAACACAGGCCTGATGCTTCTTCAATCGTCCTGCCACGCTCTTGGTCAGGGTGACCCGGATTTTATTGGCGCTGCTCATGTCTGTTTATCCTTCGATCTCAGCCAGGGTCTTGCCGCGCTTCTCTGCCACACGCTGCGGTGATTGCATTTTCTTCAGCGCCTTGAAGGTGGCACGCACGACGTTAACCTTGTTGGTGGAGCCATAACATTTGGCAAGTACATCCTGCACACCCGCCGCTTCCAACACCGCCCGCATAGCACCACCGGCAATAACGCCAGTACCTTCTGAGGCGGGCTGCATGTAAACCTTGGAGGCGCCATGACGCTCGGTGATGGGGTACCAGATGGTGCTGCCGCTCAGGTCCACATCAATCATGTTGCGACGCGCGGCTTCCATGGCCTTTTGAATCGCCACAGGCACTTCACGGGCCTTGCCACGACCAAAACCCACTCGACCCTTGGTATCGCCCACCACGGTCAACGCGGTGAAACCAAAGATACGGCCACCTTTGACCACTTTGGTTACGCGATTGACCTCGACGAGTTTCTCGACCAGGCCTTCCTCTTTAATTTCATCGGCGTATGCCATGGCTCACCCTTAAAATTCCAATCCACCAGCACGTGCCGCATCTGCCAGCGCTTTGACACGACCATGATATTTGAAGCCAGAACGGTCAAAGGCTACCTTCTCAACACCCTTGGCCTTGGCTCGCTCAGCAATCAACGCACCGACCTTGGCGGCCGCTTCGATATTGCCGGTTGCACCACCACGCAGCGAGGCATCCAGCGTAGAAGCTGTTGCCAACACCTGATTACCTTCAGGCGAAATCACCTGGGCATACATGTGGCGCGGCGTCCGATGGATGCAGAGACGGGTTGCACCCAACTCACGCATCTTGATTCGGCTACGCTTGGCCCGTCTGATACGGGATTGCTTCTTCTCGTTCATGCTGACTTCAAGCCTCTCAGTTACTTCTTCTTCGCCTCTTTGCGCCTTACCTGCTCACCGGCATAGCGCACACCTTTGCCCTTGTAGGGCTCCGGCGGACGGAAGCTGCGGATTTCCGCGGATACCTGACCCACCAACTGCTTGTCGCTCCCCTTCACCAGAATCTCTGTCTGGGTGGGGGTAACAACTTCAATACCTTCGGGCAACTCATACTCAATGGGGTGCGAAAAGCCCAACTGCAGATTCAGCTTGGCGCCTTGTGCTTGCGCCCGGTAGCCAACACCCTGCAGTTCCAGCTTGCGTTCGAAACCTTCGCTGACGCCAATCACCATGTTGTTCACGATAGTGCGCATGGTTGCTGCCATGGCCTTGCCACGATCATCCCCATTGCGCGGGCTGAACTGCACCTGGCCATCTTCCTGCTTGACTTCCACAGCCTCATGCATGGATGCCTGCAGCTGACCCTTAGGGCCTTTGACCTGCACCTGGCGCCCGTCAATCTTGATGTCAACGCCCTTGGGCACGACAACCGGATGTTTGGAAATTCGAGACATGAGTTACCTCGTCAAAATACGGTGCAGATAACTTCGCCACCGATACCCGCTTTGCGAGCCGCGCGATCCGTCATCAAGCCATTGCAGGTGCTGATTACAGCAATACCCAAACCACCCTGAACTTTCGGCAGTTCATCACGCTGCTTGTAAATACGCAGGCCTGGGCGGCTCACCCGCTGCAGATGCTCAATCACAGGTGCGCCGTTGAAATATCTGAGTTCGATGCTCAGCTCCGGCTTGGCGCCCTCTGAAATCTGGAACTCGCCTACGTAACCCTCGCTCTGCAGCACTTCGCAAACCGCCACCTTGGTCTTGGAGCTGGGCATGGTCACTCGTGCCAAGCCGGCCCGCTGGGCGTTCCGGATCCGGGTCAACATATCTGCAATAGGATCAGTCATACTCATGGCTTATTCCTGCTTACCAACTGGCCTTGATCAAACCGGGAACATCGCCACGCATGGCGGCTTCCCGCAACTTGTTCCGGCCAAGGCCGAATTTGCGATATACACCCCGCGGACGACCCGTCAGCCCGCAACGGCGCTGCTTGCGGATCGGGCTGGCATTACGCGGCAGTTTCTGTAACTTCTGCTGCGCTTCCCAACGCTCTTCATCACTGACATTACGGTCATTGATGATGGTCTTCAGCTGCGTCCGCTTGGCGGCGTACTTGGCCTGGGTCTTGGCGCGCTTTTTCTCGCGCTCAATCATGGACGTCTTGGCCATTAGTTAGCCCTCCGGAACGGGAAGTTGAACGCTTGCAGCAGTGCCAGACCTTCTGCATCCGTCTTGGCGCTGGTGGTAATGGTGATATCCATACCTCTGATCTGGTCGATCTTGTCGTAATCAATTTCCGGGAAAATAATCTGCTCGGATACGCCCATGGAATAGTTACCCCGGCCATCAAACGCCTTGGGGTTCAGTCCGCGGAAATCACGCATCCGGGGAATCGACATGACGATCAGGCGCTCCAGAAACTCATACATCCGTTGACGGCGCAGCGTGACCTTGCAGCCCACGGGATAGCCTTCGCGAATCTTGAAGCCTGCTTCGGATTTGCGTGCGAGCCGTACCACCGGCTTCTGACCGGAAATAGCCGCCATATCGGCAACGGCGTTTTCCATGATCTTACGGTCATTCACGGCTTCGCCAACACCCATATTCAGGGTGATCTTCTCGATGCGAGGCACCTGCATTACATTGGCATAGCCAAACTGTTCCTGCAGTGCCGGTCGCACCGACTCCAGATAATGTTGTTGCATGTTCGTCATGGACTTACCTTTCAGGCGTCTATGGGCTTTTGGGTTGACTTGAAGATGCGTGTTTTCTTGTCACCTTCAACCCTGATGCCGACCCGGTCTGCCTTATCCGTTTCAGCGTTATAAATAGCCACGTTGGAGACGTGAATAGGGGCTTCCTTACTGATGATGCCCCCTTGTACGCCGGCATTGGGATTCGGGCGCTGGTGCTTTTTCACCAGATTGATGCCAGAAACCAGCAGGCGATCGTCGGTCAGTACGCGAATTACTTCACCGCGCTTACCTTTATCGCGCCCAGTGAGCACGATCACTTCATCATTACGTTTGATCTTCTTCATGGCTCAGCCTCTCTTACAGCACTTCCGGCGCCAGGGAAATGATGCGCATGAAGTTCTCTGTCCGCAGCTCGCGGGTTACAGGTCCAAAAATACGGGTGCCAATCGGCTGCAGTTGTTGGTTCAGCAACACAGCGGCATTCTGGTCAAACTTGATCAGGGATCCGTCCTGGCGGCGTACGCCTTTCTTGGTGCGCACGACCACGGCGTTCATGACCTGGCCCTTCTTAACGCGGCCGCGGGGGATGGCTTCCTTGATCGTCACCTTGATGATGTCGCCAATGCCCGCATATCTGCGCTTGGAGCCACCCAGCACCTTGATGCACTGAACACGCCGCGCACCGCTGTTATCAGCGATATCCAACATGGTTTCTGACTGAATCATGTCTGCAACCTCTGCTTAGGCGCTGGTGGCGCGCTCATCAATGCTGGCGAGCACCCAGGTTTTCGTTTTCGACAGCGGCCGGCTCTCTCGCACCGTCACCTTGTCACCCATTTGACACTCATTGTTCGCGTCATGCGCATGCAGCTTCGATGAACGACGGATGTACTTGCCGTAAATCGGATGCTTTTCCCGGCGCTCAACCAGCACGGTGATGGTTTTGTCCATCTTATTGGACACAACCGTGCCTGATACCAGCCTGCCCTTGGCGCTATCGGTCTTGACTTCAGACATTGGCACGCTTCTCCCGCAACAGGGTTTTTACACGCGCGATATCGCGCTTGGCTTCGCCCAGCAAATGGGACTGACCCAGTTCGCCACTGGCCTTCTGCATGCGCAGATTGAATTGGTCTTTACGCAGCTCTAGCAGCTTTGCCGCCAGCTCCTGCTCACTCATCTGTCTCAAGTCTGCTGCTTTCATCACATCACCGAACGCTTAACGAAGGCGGTAGGGAACGGCAGTTTTGCCGCTGCCAGGGTCAACGCCTCACGCGCCAACTCCTCCGATACACCTTCCATTTCATAAAGAACACGGCCTGGCTGAATCTGTGCCACCCAGTATTCGACGCTACCCTTACCTTTACCCTGGCGAACCTCCAGCGGCTTTTTGGTGATGGGCTTATCCGGAAACACCCGGATCCAGACTTTACCGCCCCGGCGCACTTTACGGGTCAAGGCACGGCGGCCTGCCTCGATCTGACGCGCAGTCAGACGCCCTCGGCCCAGCGCCTTGAGGCCGAACTCGCCAAAGCTCACTTTGCTGCCGCGCAGTGCCAAGCCACGGTTGCGGCCCTTATGCTGCTTGCGGAATTTGGTTCGTTTGGGTTGCAACATGATTCGATACCCTTAACAACAGATCAGGCTGTGGCCTGCGCCTCTTCAGCCTGGCCGATAATCTCGCCTTTGAAGATCCACACCTTCACACCGATAACACCATAGGAGGTTTGTGCCTCTGCGGTGGCGTAATCAATATCTGCGCGCAATGTGTGCAACGGCACCCGCCCTTCGTGATATTTCTCGTCTCGCGCAATCTCGGCGCCACCG
Organism: Pseudomonadales bacterium; assembly: GCA_050486425.1. Lineage (GTDB taxonomy): Bacteria > Pseudomonadota > Gammaproteobacteria > Pseudomonadales > Azotimanducaceae > SKXG01. The sequence continues at coordinate 8,710 of JBJHDG010000033.1, forward strand.
AGGCGGCCAGCCACTCTAACCTTCACGCCTTCCGCACCAAGACGCATGGCGTTCTGGATCACTCGGCGCATGGCGCGGCGAAACTGTACGCGCCGCTCCAGCTGCTGCGCCACATTCTGTGCGACCAGTGCTGCATCCAGCTCTGGCTTGCGGATTTCTTCGATGTTGATGTGCACGGGTACACCCATCATCCGCGCGACATCCTGACGCAGACGCTCCACATCCTCACCTTTCTTGCCAATCACAATGCCAGGCCGCGCAGTGTGAATGGTGATCCGGGCGGTCTGCGCCGGACGCTCAATATCAATTCGGCTGACCGAGGCTGCCTGCAGGCGGTTGCGCAGATAATCGCGCACCTCAAGATCGCTCAGCAGATAGTCTGCATAGCGCTTCTTGTCGGCATACCAGACCGAGTTATGGTCCTTGATAATGCCTAACCGAATGCCTACGGGATTAACTTTCTGACCCATAAAATCTCCGTTTCGGACCTCAGCCCGCGTCGTCCGTCACCGTTACGGTGATGTGGCTGCTTCGTTTCAGGATGCGATCAGCCCGGCCTTTCGCCCTGGGCATGGTTCTTTTCATCACGATGCCTTCGTTCACGAAAATTTCCCGAATGCGCAGCTCATCAACATCCGCGCCTTCATTGTTCTCCGCGTTGGCAATCGCCGATTCCAGCACCTTGCGCACCAGGTGCGCGCTCTTCTGCGTGCTGAAATTCAGGATATTCAGCGCCTCGGCCACAGGCTTACCACGCACCTGATCGGCAACCAGGCGAGCCTTCTGAGGCGATACCCGTATATGTTTAGCAACAGCTCTGACGTTCATGCTCAACTCCGAACTGGCGACTATCGCCGTGCTTTCTTATCTGCCGCATGGCCCCGGTATGTCCGGGTCGGCGCAAACTCACCCAGCTTGTGGCCCACCATCTCTTCCGAGACGTACACGGGCACATGCTGCTTGCCGTTATGAACAGCGATGGTAAGACCCACCATGTCCGGCAGAATCATGGAACGACGCGACCAGGTCTTGATCGGACGCTTGTCGTTCTTCTCCAGGGCAGCCTCAACCTTCTTGACAAGATGAATGTCGACAAAGGGGCCTTTTCTCAACGAACGGGGCACTGTTTCTCTCCCACCTGGTTGTCTTCGCTATTCAATCCACTAATGGCGACGCTCAGCGCGCCTGCCAGTTACCTATTTCTTACCGCGCCGGCGCACGATCATATCGTTGGTGCGCTTGTTCTTACGGGTCTTGTAACCCTTGGTCGGAGTACCCCAGGGCGACACGGGGTGCCGGCCGCCGGAGGTCCGGCCTTCACCACCACCATGCGGGTGATCCACCGGGTTCATAACCACACCACGCACCGTGGGCCGCACACCGCGCCAGCGTTTGGCGCCAGCCTTGCCCAATGAGCGCAGGTTATGCTCTGAGTTGCTCACTTCGCCCAGGGTGGCGCGACATTCGCTAAGCACGCGCCGCATCTCGCCAGAGCGCAAACGCAGGGTGGCGTAGGTGCCTTCCCGCGCCACCAGCTGGGCCGAGGCTCCAGCGCTGCGCGCCATTTGGGCGCCTTTGCCGGGCTTAAGCTCAATACAGTGAATCACGCTACCCAAGGGGATATTGCGCAGCGGCATGGCATTGCCCGCACGAATGGGGGCCGCACTGCCGGACGCCAGCTCATCACCAGCGGATACACCTTTGGGAGCGATGATGTAACGGCGCTCGCCATCCAGATACTTCAGCAGCGCAATATGTGCGGTGCGATTGGGGTCGTATTCCAGGCGCTCAACCACAGCCGGAATACCGTCCTTGTTACGTTTGAAATCGATCAACCGGTAGTGCTGCTTGTGGCCGCCACCCTTATGTCGGGTAGTGATGCGGCCGGCGTTATTGCGCCCACCCGTCTGCTTTTTCGACTCCACCAACGGGCGATAGGGCTGCCCTTTATGCAGCTCCGGGCTGACCACTTTAACAACGAAGCGGCGGCCGGCGGAGGTTGGTTTCGCTTTAACTACTGCCATGTCCGTATCCTCGTATCGCCTTATTCAGCCTTGGCCAGATCAATTTCCTGACCGGCAGCCAGGCGAACGTATGCCTTTTTCCAATGCTTCTTCCGCGAGATGCCACGCTGGGTGCGCTTCACCTTGCCTTTCATGTTCAAGGTGGTCACATCTTCCACGCTCACCTTGAAGATATTCTCGATGGCTGCCTTGATCTCCGGCTTGGAAGCGTCCCGGGCCACTTTGAAGGCGTACTGGTTGTTGGCATCGCCAATTCGTACCACTTTCTCGGAAACATGAGGCTCCAGCAGAATGGTGTACATCCGCTCGGTGATCATGACAACGCCTCCTCAAACTTCTTCAACACGGGCACGGTCACCAGCACCTTCTCATGGCTGATCAATGAGACCGGGTCGACTGCATGCAGATCGATCACATCGACGTTCTTCAGGTTGCGGGATGAGAGATAGAGGTTCTCGTCCAACGCTTCCGTCACGATCAACACATTCTCCAGACCCAACGCCTTTAGCTTGGTTTGGAGACCTTTGGTCTTGGGCGTATCCAGGGTGAAACTTTCGGTTACCACCAACCGGTCCTGACGCACCAACTCCGACAAAATGCACTGGAGCGCACCGCGATACATCTTGCGGTTCACCTTCTGCGAGTGATCCTGGGGTTTGGCTGCGAAAGTCACGCCACCCTTGCGCCAGATCGGACTACGCGTAGTACCGGCACGGGCACGGCCCGTACCCTTCTGCCGCCAGGGCTTACGCCCGCCACCACTCACTTCGGAGCGGGTTTTCTGTGCGCGGGTACCTTGTCGGGCGCCTGCCAGATAAGCAACCACCACCTGATGTACCAGGGCCTCGTTGAATTCCCGGCCAAATGCCGCCTCGGAGACCTCGACCGAGCCGCCTTTGCCATCAACTGCCGCCAAGCTCAAATTCATTGCCATCGTCCTCCGTCATCCGTCCTGTATCAGGCTTTCACAGCCGGACGGATGTACACATCACCGCCAGCAGGTCCGGGCACTGCACCTTTAATCAGCAGCAGGTTCCGCTCTACATCCACACGTACCACTTCCAGATTCTGGGTGGTCACTCGCGCATTACCCATCTGGCCTGCCATTTTCTTGCCCTTGAACACCCGGCCTGGCGTCTGGTTTTGACCGATAGAGCCAGGTACCCGGTGGGACAGGGAGTTACCATGGCTGCGGTCCTGGCCAGCAAAATTCCAGCGCTTGATGGTGCCGGCGAAGCCTTTACCCTTGCTGACACCGGCCACGTCCACCATCTGACCAGCCTCAAACTGATCCACACCCAACTGGTCGCCCGGGTTGAACTGGGCGTCCGGATGCTCATCCAGGCGGAATTCCCACAAACCGCGGCCGGCACCGCTGCCCGCTTTGGCAAAATGCCCCGCCATGGGCTTGGTAACCCGGGTAGCACGACGCTCACCCGTGGTGACCTGCACGGCGGCGTAGCCGTCGGTTTCCTGGGTTTTCACCTGGGTTACCCGGTTCGGCGCCACTTCAATAACGGTTACCGGAATGGACTCACCGTCTTCCGTAAAGACGCGGGTCATGCCGCTCTTCTTACCAACCACACCAATGGCCATAGCCCTGTACCTATACCTGCTTGCACAAACGGGCGGCCTTAGGCCGCCCTCGGGTCAGATAGCGAAACCGTTTGCCGCCGTAGCTCAAGGCCCGTCGGCAAACGGTTTCTGAAACTTCACTGGCCCCCTATCGGGGCCCTGTTGCCAAGCCCGCTCGGGCTTAGTTCAAACTGATCTGTACGTCGACGCCGGCTGCCAGATCCAGCTTCATCAGCGCATCCACGGTCTTCTCGGTGGGCTGCACAATGTCCAGCACCCGCTTGTGGGTGCGGATCTCATACTGGTCACGCGCATCCTTGTTCACATGCGGCGAGATCAGCACGGTAAAACGCTCTTTCCGGGTCGGCAACGGAATCGGACCCCGCACCAGCGCACCTGTACGCTTGGCGGTGTCGACAATCTCCTGGGTAGAGACATCGATCAGGCGATGATCAAAAGCCTTCAATCGAATCCGTATGCGCTGGTTCTGCACTTTTACCTACCTATAGGGCCTTTTGGGCCGATTCCTGGGGCTTGCCGGTATCCGGGGCCTGCTTTGGCTGACTGTGATCCAGCCCCCAAAAAGGAGGCGGGATGATACAGAGGGAACAAATCTGTGTCAAACCGGGGCCCGCACAGGCCCCGGTTTGAGGCTTACTTGAGGATCTTGGCCACCACGCCCGCACCCACGGTACGGCCACCCTCGCGGATGGAGAAACGCTGGCCCTCATCCATGGCAATCGGGCTGATCAGCGTGATGGTCATCTT
>JBJHDG010000034.1:0-12975 GCA_050486425.1 Pseudomonadales bacterium
CGCCTGCCGTGGCTTACCCTGCAGAACCTGATTGACGATGGTGACCGGGTAGGTCAGGTTGTCAAAAAAATTGCCGACACTTCTTCGCATGGGTCTGGGCGTGATGCGAGAATAACCTGAAGCCATTGGCCGCAGTAGGTACTTGTCGGTGGTTTCATTGAAACTGTGCACACGTCGATTCAAAGGTTCCCAAGGGTCTCTGACCTCACCACTGATCTGCCGGCCGCTCGCTGGCTCACCCCAGGCGGGCATTACAACTGCCAGCAATAATGCCCACAAAATTCTGCACTTTGGCAGCCCGCGCCAACTCTGATTCATAGGATGATTATTCCTGTTGTTTTCTTGTTGAAAGCATAGCTCAGCATTGATCCAGCATCACCTAATACCTGCCTGCTGCTCCAGTGGCACCAGCAGCTTCTCCAACCGCTGGGCGGAAATCTTGTCCTTACCACGCAGCTGCTGCGCGAACAAGGCTACCCGATATTCTTCCAGTGCAAAGCGCAGCTGCATCGTCTGGCCGGTGACACCCAGTTTGCGGGTCAACGCCTGGATGCGCGTAACGAACGCTGCGATCTCTGCACGCAGCTGCACGTCCTTGGCTACCTTGCCTTGCAAATTCAGCAGCCGATAATTGGCTGCTTCCAGATACCTGGATACCTCCGCCAGATAGGGCAAAGGTATCTGCACCAGAAAGTCGGGCGGTACCAGGCTGGCCAGTTGCGCCTGTATATCAGCAACAGTAACCGCATAGGCCGGCGAAGTGCTGGCAGCCAAGGTCTGCACCAACTGCTGGCGTGCTGACAAAATCTGCTCGGCATGCTGAATCAGCGCCAATACCACTTGCGGCCAATGGCGTTGGCCAGCCGCCAACGCAGCATTAAAAGCATCCGCTGTCAGCGGAATCTGGCTGGAATCACCACCGGGCTCCAGCCCTGGAAAGAAGCTATGCCAAATGGATGCAGCCAATAACCGGGACTGCAACTCCGCCAGCGATCCCAGGGGAGCATAAGCAAGCACCAATTGCTTACGGTTGGCAATCTCTCGCTGCCACTGCTTTACCCGTGGCGCTTCTGCCATTAGCACCAAACGTACGTAACCCCAGGCCGACAAGGCGCCGGCTTGAGCCGGTGAATCCGCCAACACCAAGGCCACGGTATCGCCCTCATCCTGTAACGCCGGATAACTGAGTAGCGGGCCCTGCGGCGTCTCCAACAATTGCTGCACAGGCAACCCGGCTACTGGAAAGCTGGTGAGCCCGTGCTGCCGAATTTCCTGCTGGGCAAGCTGAGCACTGGCCTGAGCCGCAAACTGCTGCTGCAAGCGCGCCAGATCCCTGCCTTGGGCCAACAGGCGTTGCTGTTGATCGCGCACCTGGATATTCATGCGCAGATGTGGCGGCAACTCAGTGGGCCAGGCCTGAAGTGGAATCTGCAGCTGGTATTCTCGTGCCAGCATTGTTGCCAGCACTAACAATAAATTACCCTGGCGAAACTGCTGCGATGATAGCAATTCAGGCAACAGCGGCCTGAGCTTATCCGGTACAGGTGCCAGCACTTTACGCAACGACTTGGGCAAACCGCGCAGCAAGGCCTCGCATTTTTCCTCCAGAAAACCCGGCACCAGCCAGTCCAGGGCATGCTGTTGCAAGTGTCCCAGCAAACCCAGCGGCACCTGGATGCTGATACCATCTTCAGGTGCGCCAGGCGCAAAACTGTATTTCAGCGCAAAGCGCACTTGCGCTAACAACAACTGGGACGGATAGGCTTCCTGCGCAACAGCAAGCAGTTGCTGTTGCACATCCGCTTCCGACATCCGCAATACACTCGCCTCCTGAGTGGCCAGCCAGCGGCGCAGACCATCGCGACTGCATACGGCTGTAGGAATGCGTTGCTGGTAAAATTCCAGTAGCGCCTCATCAGGAGCCAGCAGGTCACGCCGCCGGGCCTGGGCTTCCTGCTCGCGGACCCGCGCGATCAAACGCAGGTTATGCTGCAAAAATTCCGGCATGGGTTGAATCGCACCTGCCAGCAGACCATCACGCAGAAACAGCGCATGGCACAGTGCCGGGTCCTTGTCGTCATAGCGCACCCGCCTCCGCTCCACCAGGGGCAGGCCATACAAGCTGACCCGCTCATAGGCCATTACTTCTCCCCGCTTGGCGTCCCAGTGCGGTTCGGCATAACTGCGTTTGAGTAAATGCCCACCCGCAGCTTCCAACCAACCAGCTTCCACAGCCGCCACGCAACGGGCGTAGACGCGCTGCGTTTCCGTGATCTCCGCGGCAATCAGCCACTTGGGCTGACGTTTGAACAGGGCGGAGCCAGGAAAAATCCGGCATTTCAGTTGCCGCGGCGCCAGATATTCACCTTTCTCCAGATGCATGGCGGCCAGTGACAACAGCCCCGCTATCAGGGCCTGATGCACGGCACTGTATGCAGCAGGCTCCACGTTTTCCCTGAAGCCCAATTCCCGCATGGCCAGGCGCAGCTGGCGATGCAGCTCACGCCACTCCCGCACCCGATTCGGACTCAGAAAGTGTTGCCGCAAAAAACGCTCGAGCTGCGCCCGGGAGAGCTGCTGACGCTGCTGCTCCACAGCTTGCCAGAGCTGCACGTAGCCGAGAAAATCGGATTGTTCGTGCTGGAACTGCCGGTGGGCTTGATCGGCTTGTTGCTGCTTATCCAGCGGGCGCTCCCTGGGGTCCTGTATCGCCAGCCCACTGACGATGATCAGGGCTTCCTGTAACGCGCTCTTGCCGGCAGCAGCCAACAATATGCGGGCCAGGCGCGGATCAACCGGCAGCTGCGCCATCTGCCGACCGATACTTGTGACCTGACCCACCGCATCAAAAGCGCCCAGCTCTTGCAGCAAACGCTGAGCATCTTTCAGTGCCCGGGCATCGGGGATATCCAAAAATGGAAAACGAAACGGATCACCGAATCCGAATACCCGCATCTGCAGCACCACAGCAGCCAAGTTGGTGCGCAGGATCTCAGGGTCCGTATACGCTGGCCGACCCGCAAAATCCGCTTCGGTGTAGAGCCGCACACAGGTACCAGGTGCAATCCGGCCACAGCGACCCGCACGCTGGTCAGCGCTGGCTTGGGAGATGGGTTCCACCGGCAGGCGCTGCAGCTTGGACTGAAAGCTGTAGCGGCTAATCCGCACCAGCCCGGTATCGATCACAAAACCGATGTTGGGGACGGTCAGTGAGGTCTCAGCCACATTGGTGGTTAGGATAAGGCGACGCCGACTGCCACGGCTAAATATCCGTTGCTGTTCTGCTGCCGGTAACCGCGCATAAAGCGGCAGGATATCGAAGCTTTCACCTAATTCTTTACGCAGCAGGCGCGCAGCCTCCAGAATCTCGCGCTCGCCGGAGAAGAAAATCAAGACATCGCCCGCGCCCTGCAACGGCATTTGCCGGACCTGATCCACTGCCCATAATAATTGTTGGCCGCTATCCAGCTGCAGCAGCGCCTCAGGCATATACTGCACGGCAACGGGATAACTACGCCCACCCACCTGCACCACAGGTGCGCCCTGGAAAAAACGCGAGAACGCGTCCACATCAATGGTGGCACTGGTGATAATCACTCGCAGATCCGGTCGCTTAGGCAGAATCCGTTTGATGGCGCCCAGGAGAAAATCGATATTGAGGCTGCGCTCGTGGGCTTCATCAATGATGAGCACTTGGTATTTGCGCAGCAGCCGGTCATGCCGAAATTCAGTCAGCAGCAACCCATCGGTCATCACCTTGATGCGGGTATCCGCGCCGGTCTGGTCTGAGAACCGCACCGCATAACCTACCGGGCCGCCCAAGGGCACCTGTAGCTCTTCCGCAATGCGTGCCGCCACTGCCCGAGCCGCCAGTCGCCTGGGCTGGGTGTGACCGATCATGCCGCGCTCCGCAAGACCTGCCTGCAAACAGAGCTTGGGTAACTGGGTGGTCTTACCGCTGCCCGTTTCCCCCGCCACCACCAACACCTGATGCTGGCGCAGCAACCCGGCAATCTCTGCCAGATGCTCGCTAATGGGCAGCTGCGGATCAAAATCAACGGCGAGGAACATGAGGATTATCTTACGTCAGTCCAGCACAACCCGCAGCCTGGACTAGAATTTGAGCGTGGGGTATCAGGTTGTTGCCCTGCGCCGGGATTGGGTAGTACCTGGGACAATGGCCGGGCCAGCGCAGCTGCCCCGGCCATTATTTTTTTGCGCCAGGCTTACTTGGAAAGGAAATTCATCCCCTCTTCCAAGCCGCGGATGGTGAGCGGGAACATTCTTCCTTCCAGCAAATCCCGGGTGATACCCACTGAGTTGGAGTATTCCCAGGTCTCCTGCGGCGTGGGGTTGATCCAGGCCACCTTGTCATAGGTTTCCACGAAGCGCCGCATCCAGATGGCGCCCGGTTCCTCGTTCCAATGCTCCACACTGCCACCTGCCTGGGTAATTTCATAGGGTGCCATGGTGGCATCACCGACAAAAATCACCTTGTAGTCATGGGCATATTTGTTAAGCACCTCAAAAGTGGGGATACGCTCATTGGCACGGCGTCGGTTGTCCTTCCACACGGACTCATAGATGAAGTTATGGAAATAGAAATTTTCCATATGCTTGAACTCTGTCCGCGCCGCCGAGAACAACTCCTCGCAGATGCGCACATGAGAATCCATGGAGCCGCCGATATCGAAAAACAGCAGCACTTTTACCGTGTTCTTGCGCTGGGGCTGCATCAGGATATCGAGCATGCCGCCATTGTTGGCCGTGGACCGGATGGTGCCCGGCATATCCAGCTCTTCATCCCTGCCGGTGCGGGCAAACTTGCGCAGTCGACGCAGGGCGACCTTGATATTGCGGGTGCCCAGTTCCACAGAATCATCCAGATTCTTGTACTGACGATCACTCCAAACTTTCTTGGCTTTTTTCTTTTTGCCTTGCCCCAGGCCACCAGGACCGTCACGACCAGGCCGATTGGGGTCCTCGCCCTCCTCACCATTTTTGCCCTTGCCTTCCTTGCCGCGCTTAGCCTCCTCGGCCTGGCGTCGCTCCTCTGCCTCACGCTCTTCCTTGAAGGCCTCAATGAGTTTTTCCAGGCCGCCCAGGGATTTGATCTGCGCCAGCTCCTCCGGCGTCAGCGTTTTCTCGAACTCATGACGCAACCATTCATCCGGGATCAGGGCTTCCAGCATGCCATGCAGGTCTTCCAGACCTTTGAAATAAGCACCAAAGGCCCGGTCGAACTTGTCGTAATTTTTCTCATCCTTAACCAGCGTGGTGCGGCTGAGCAGATAAAAGTCATCGATGTTGGCATACACCAGCCGGTGCTGCATGGCTTCCAAGAGATCCATCAGCTCACGCAGCGAAACCGGAATCTTGTACTTTTTTAGCGTCAGAAAAAAATTGATCAGCATAAGCCTCTCCGCATCAGCCGCGGCTGTTACGGCGATTCATGAACGCCAGACGCTCCAGCAAGTGCACATCCTGCTCATTTTTCACCAGCGCGCCATACAGCGGCGGAATCGCCTTGCTGGGATCACGGTTGGTGAGGATTTCATCAGGGATATCATCGGCCATCAGCAGCTTCAACCAATCGATCAGCTCTGAGGTGGAAGGCTTCTTCTTCAGACCAGGCACCTTGCGCACATCAAAAAAGACATCCATGGCTTCCTTAACCAAATCCTTTTTGATATTGGGGAAGTGCACGTCCACGATGGCCTGCATGGTTTCCCGATCCGGGAAATTGATGTAATGGAAAAAGCAGCGGCGCAGGAATGCATCCGGCAACTCTTTCTCGTTGTTGGAGGTGATCACCACCACTGGGCGCTGCTTGGCTTTGACCACTTCGCCCAATTCGTACACGAAAAACTCCATGCGATCGAGTTCCTGCAACAGGTCATTCGGAAACTCGATATCGGCCTTGTCGATCTCGTCGATGAGCAGCACTACCCGCTTGTCCGCATCAAAGGCTTCCCAGAGCTTGCCTTTCTTAATGTAGTTGCGGATGTCCTTGACCCGCTCATCACCCAGCTGGGAATCCCGCAGGCGAGTAACGGCATCATATTCATATAACCCTTGCTGGGCCTTGGTAGTGGACTTGATATGCCACTGGATCAGATCCGTGTTCAGGGTGCGGGCAATCTCCTCCGCCAGCATGGTCTTGCCGGTGCCGGGCTCGCCCTTCACCAACAGTGGCCGCTGCAGCTTGACGGCAGCATCCACCGCCATGCTCAACTCATCGGTGGAGATATAGCTGTCTGTACTATCGAAAATCATAGGGAAGTCATCTCTTAGTCACTGAAATTCATGCAGAACCCGGTACTTTACGGCTGCACCCCAGGCAAGGCAACCAGCGGCTTATCTGGCACCTAATCGGTTTGCTGCCGGCGCCAGAACCAAATCCCCGCCGCAGCACCCAATACCAGCAGAGTCGCCACCAGCAGGGCTCGGGCCGCCGGCCAGGGGTTGCCCGCCGGATTGAACAGGCCCTCAAACAGCGCCACGATAAACGCCGGTGCCAAATGGCCGTCAACCACCTGTATCGGCCAGGGCAGCAGCAACCAGACCGCAGCCAGCGCCACCAGCAGCATCCGCAACAGGCCCGGCCAGCCCCGGGTCAGGGCCAGTACGCCGGCCATTACCCCAAGGGTCCCCAGGGTCACCAACAGCCAGGCGGTGGTGGTTTCGGTCATGGCAACTCCTCATCAGACAGATCGGCATCCGGCGCCCAGGCCGTGCCTGTGGCCGGGTCAACCCAGTGCAGCACCTGGGTCTGCAGTTCCTCCAGGCTGAGCTCGGTCTCCGAGATCACCTTGCCCCGCACCGACATGCCAGCCCGGTGCACAGATTCCGGATCTCCACTTACCAGGGGATGCCAGGCCGGCAGCGGCTGACCCAGTGCCAGCAGGCGGTAAGCACAGGTCTCGGGTAACCAGGATAACGTGGCCGCCGCCTGAGCATCAAAACGAATGCAATCCGGCACCTGCCGATGCCGATCCGGATAGCTGGTACAGCGACACTGCTGTTGATCCAACAGGCGACAGACGGCGTGGGTCACTGCGATCCAGCCCGAATCTTCATCCTCGAGCTTCACCCGACAGCATTGGGCGCAGCCATCACAGAGCGCTTCCCATTCGACGCGGTTCATTTGCGCCAGGCTTTTCTGCTCCCAGAATCTTTCGCCCAGTGGCTCAGTCGGTGTCACGATCTGTCCTTAAACTGCCAAATACTGCGTCCGGCTGACCACGCTGATGCCAGTGATCCGGGTTGGGTGGCAGCTGCAGGTAATAGCCCGGATCGTCCAGCGCGGCGCGCAGTCGTGCTGGCTCAATGCGTGCGAGGCGCCGATCTGACGTGAGCGCAAAGGAAAACGCGGGTTGCGGCGCACCAAATCGGGTCAGCAACGCCTCGGGCAGCGTACTGGGATCGGCATCCTTGGGTAACAACAGGTACATGTCTGCAACCTTGCTGCTACGGTACACCTGCACCATCATCGGCACCGTCTCCGACGCTGGGGGCTGCTCTGCACTCATAGGCTATCCTGCGAATTCTGGCTACGGCGCTGGATATAGTCTGCCAGGGTTTGCTCAAAAAAAGCGCCCACAATGGGATAGCGCCAGCCGAGAAAGGCCGCATGCAACTGGCCACTCTGCAGATAGGTGCGCAGGCAAGCCTCCAAATCCTTGCGTCGTACCAGCAGCTCAGGCGCCATCCCCAACTGCTCGGCCTGGGTTACGCCATGTTGCCGCAACTGTTTCACGATTTTGGCCTCGCCCTGGGTCAGCGGTGCCGGCAGCGGATCTGGCAACATCGATGCCGGCAGGCGTTCCGCTTGAGCCAGCACTGCCAGCAACTCATCCACCACCGGCCGCAACGAGCGCCTAACCTGATATCGTTGCAGCAAATCATACAATGACTGCTTGCCCTGGCTATCAGCCTGAGCGATTTCCAACAGTGCATCATCAGGCACCAAACGCGCCCGCGGCACATCCAGCTCGCGGATGCGACGCTCGCGCCAGGCACAAAGCAGTTGCAGTCGTCCCAACTGCCGAGGTCCAAACTGCGCTGCCCGCCGCAGCCCCAGATAGTATTCCTCCGGCACCAGAATTCGCGGTTCACTCAGCGCCAGGGCTTCGCCCCAGAACCAATCCCAACGTCCCAGTCGTTCCAGCGCTTGCCGCAGCGCTTGATACAGGGGTTCCAGGTAGCGCACATCATCAGCGGCGTAGTGCAGTTGCGCCGGCGATAGTGGCCGCTGCAACCAGTCAGAGCGCGTCTCCTGCTTATCCAGCCGCACATCCAGATACTGGGCCACCAGATCCGAATAGCTGATGCTGAATCTGGGCGCCACGAAAGCTGCTGCCAGCTGGGTATCAAAGACACCGCGTGGCTGCACACCTAAATGGCTAGCAAATACCTCCAGATCTTCCGAGCAGGAGTGCATCAACACCAGCACATCCGGATCATTCAGCACGCCGGCAAAGGCTTGCCACTGATCCACCTGCAACGGATCAATCAGACTCACCTGATCACCTGCAGCCACCTGATACAACGCCGGTATAGGAAAAAAGGTGCGGGTGCGCATGAACTCGGTGTCCACGGCCACCAGGCCCTGATTACGCCAGCCGGCGGCACGACTGGCCAGTTGGGTATTGGAATCGATCAGCTCAAAACTCAAGGCGCATTCCCGCTTGGTAAGTCATCAGCCACCGAGTTGGCGCCGGCCTTGCAGCGCATGCGCGATGGTATTGCCATCCGCATATTCCAGCTCACCGCCAATAGGTACGCCGTGGGCGATACGGGAAATGCGCGCCGGTAGCAACTTGAGAATTTCCCCCAGATAGTGGGCCGTCGCCTCGCCTTCCACCGTCAGGTTGGTGGCGATGATGACCTCTGTCACCTGCAGCGTCCGCACCAACTCCGGCAGGCGATCAATGCCCAGGGCTTCCGGCCCGATACCGTCGATGGGGGACAGATGGCCATGCAGGACGAAATAACGTCCACGGTACCCCCCTGCCTGCTCAATGGCCAGGATATCCGCTGGTGACTCCACCACGCACAATAACGCGCTGTCACGACGCTCATCGCGACAGAGCCCACACAGGTTTTCTTCGCTGAGGGTGCGGCACTGCCGGCAGTAACCCACTGCCTCCACCGCCGCCTGCAGGGCCTTGCCCAGCGCCGCACCACCGGTGCGGTTGTGCCGCAGCAAATGTAAGGCCATGCGTTGCGCAGACTTGGGTCCAACGCCAGGCAAAATCTGCAGGGCTTCGATCAATTGATCAATCAGCGGGCTGATTTTCATGCTGAGCTAAAACGGCATCTTGAATCCAGGTGGCAAATTCAGCCCCTGGGTAAGTCCCGCCATACGCTCGCGCTGGTGGGCCTCCAGACGCCGCACCGCATCATTGATGGCGGCCGCCACCAAATCCTCCAATATCTCCAGACTTTCCTGCGCCAGGCTGGGATCCAGCTGCACGCGCGTGGCTTCATGGCGCCCATTCATGGTCACCTTGACCAGACCTGCACCGGCTTCACCGGTAACCTCCTGCGTAGCAAGCTCCTGCTGCATTTGCTGCATCTGACTCTGCATCTGCTGCGCCTGCTTGAACAGATCACTCAAACCTTTCATTGGCTCCTCAACTTCAATTACCTGGTGGCGATCCCAGCGGCTTAACCGAATCCGGATGCAAGTGCGCGGCAAACTCCGCCATCAATGTTTGCACATGGGGATCCGCCTGCAACTCGGCCAGGGCCTGTGCTTGTCGCGCCTGCTGCAGCTGCGCGGTACGTTGTGCGGGTGTGGCATGGGGCGGTGGTGCCACATTGATGATCACCTGTAGCTCGCGCCCCAGGGTTTCACTCAGGGCGCGGGCAATGGTCTGGACATGGCTGTCACCCAGCAGGGTATCATGCTGAGGATCCAGGCACAGTGTCCATTGGTTGGCCGCAACTTGCACCGGCACCGTATGTTCCGCGAGCACCCGGGTCACACCCACCAATTGCAACTGCGGCAACAGGCTGTACCAGTGTGCGACTTCTGCCGGCACTGTTACCGGCGTCGTTACCAGTACCGGGGTCACTTCCTCCATGGTCGTAGCGCTGGCGGCAGGTGTTGCAGGTGCGGTGCTGGGAACTGGTTCTGTACTGGCTGCGCCTTGTTTCGGCCTAGCGCCACCAATCGGGCCAGCAGCGTCTGCCGTCGGAGGCGGCACCGGGGTAAAATTCAGCAGTCGCAGCATGACCATATCAAAACCACAACGGGGATCCGGTGCCAACGTCATGTCGCGCAAGCCCAGCAGCAGGATTTGATAGTACAGCTGCACCGTCTCCGGCTGCAGCCGCTGCGCCAGTGCCTGCAGGCGCGGTGGCATCGATGTGGTGCCCAGCGCCTGCTGGATCGCCAGGTCATGACAAAGGCTGAGCAAGCTGGCAATGACCTCGGCAAACTCCACCGCCTGGGCCGACATCTCATCGCAGAGCGCCAGCAGCGTTGCACCATCACCGCTGGCCACCTGTTCCAAAAGCTGCAGGACCAGGTCGTCATCCAGCGCGCCCAGCATGCTGGCCACGGTTTCTGTTTGTACCTGCCCGGCGCCGAACACCAAGGCCTGATCCGTCAGGCTCAGCGCATCACGCATGCTACCCCGGGCAGCCTTGGCAATCAGAGTCAACGCTGGCGGTTCAAAGCTGATGGTTTCCTGAGTAAGAATCTCCGCCAAATATGCGCTGATTTTTTCCGGCAACAAATTGCGCAACTGGAACTGCAAACAACGCGACAACACCGTGACAGGAATTTTTTTCGGGTCGGTGGTGGCCAGCAGAAATTTCACATGGGCCGGGGGCTCTTCCAGCGTTTTCAGCAACGCATTGAAACTGGAGGTGCTGAGCATGTGCACCTCGTCAATGATGTAAACCTTGTAGCGCCCGCGGGTGGGCAGGTACTGGGCGTTGTCGATCAACTCCCGGGTGCTGTCCACACCGGTACGGGATGCGGCATCCAGCTCAATCAGATCCGGGAAGCGTCCCTGGCTGATCTCCAGGCAGCTGCCGCACTGGCCACAAGGGGTTGCGGTGACGCCGGTTTCGCAGTTCAGCGCCTTGGCGAGGATACGGGCAATGGTGGTCTTGCCCACGCCGCGGGTACCGGTAAACAGATAGGCATGGTGCAGCCGCTGACTGCTCAGGCTGTGCATCAGCGCCTTCACCACCGCCTCCTGACCCACCAGGGTACTGAAATCCCCCGGGCGGTATTTGCGCGCCAACACCTGATAACTCATGGAGTCTCCAAACCGTGCCGCTGCGTCAACCTGGTAGCACCGGTGTCCGCAGCACAAGAGCGCCATTGTAGGAGGCGCCCTCTATACTGTCACGGCAAGCACCCTGCCATGCGGCCTGGGCAACCCTGAGTGAAAGCAATTTAATCTTTATTTTTCATAATGTTAAAAATGATTCATGACAATAATTTTATGATTATCGGCCATCGCGGTGCGGCCGGACTGGCACCGGAAAACACGCTACCCAGCTTTGCCAGGGCGTTGGCATTGGGCGTGGATGCCATCGAGCTGGATATCTACCTGGTGGACGATGCCCTGCTGGTGTTTCATGACGACAATTTGGAGCGTACTACCAATGGCCGGGGTGCGCTGGCCAAGCAGTCCCTGGCGGCACTGCGCACGCTGGATGCGGGCGCTGGCGCCCAAATTCCGCTGCTGGAGGAAGTCTTGGAGCTGGTGGCCGGCCGCGTACTGGTGAATGTGGAGCTGAAAGGGCCAGGCACTGCTGCGCCCCTGGCACAGCGCCTGGCGCGCTATCCGGATACCCGATTTCTGGTGTCCTCGTTCAACCACCAACAACTGGATGATTTCCATGCACTGGCACCCGAAGTCCCCAAGGCACCTCTATTCGCCAAGCCCGATGGGCAAATGCTGGCCATCGCCCAGCGCCTGAATGCCCAGGCCATCAACCTGTCCCGCCGCATTGCCTCCCCCGGCCTGCTGGCCACCATCCACGATCATGGTTTTCGCAGCCTGGTCTACACGGTGAATGACCTGGCGGAAGCCAGGCAACTGTATCGCCAGGGCGCCAATGGCATATTCACCGACTATCCGGACCGCTGCAGCAGGGCTGCCATTACGGCTGATTCCTGATCCGAAGCTGGGATAACTATGCCAAACCAGGCACTTGCAGGCCTGGCCTTCAGCGATCCAGTTGTCCCAGCTGCCGCTGCAGATCGTAGCGGCCGGAGGTGACATAGGCTTCCATCTCCCGCAACCGCCGCTCAGATTTCTGCATCACCAGCGCCGCTTTGGACAGGGACGCGCTCGCCGACGCCGATACCGAAGCCGTGGCAGTTGCCGGCACGCCGCCCGCTGCAGGTGCCACATCCGCTGCCGTGGGTCGCGGCCATACCCGCAGCCAAATGCGCAGGCCAATACCGAAGAGCAGGTAGGCGGGCAGCACCAGCGTGGGCATAAAAATCAGCCCGGTAATCATGGCCACGCGAACCACCCAGGTTTGCAGCCAGAGATAGTCCGCAAGGTAGGCGCAAACCCCTAACAATATGCCACGCCTGGGCCCACCACGACGGCGGTAGCCTGCCATATAGCTGGGCATCTCCTGGTACATGCTGGTCTGCTGCTCACGCCAGGCTTGGGCCCGGGCACGACGCGCCTGCGCACGGGCACGACGATAGGCCTGACGTGCCTGCCATTGCTCAGCCCGGTAACGCCGGTATGCCGCGCGCGGATCTTCGCGTTGTTCAGCGCCCGGCGCATCCGAATGCTTTCTGCTCATGGTTGCGACTCTCCATTGGCACGCCGCCAGTCTGGCGTCTCCCGATCCAGGATGGCCTCCAGCGCCTGAATCCGCGCCTGCATGGCTTCTGCCTGGCTCAGCAACTGCGCCAGCATGCGGCTCTCCTCCGCAGATAACTCATGCCGGCTGCGCTGCTTGCTGCGGTAGTACATCAAGATC
>JBJHDG010000035.1:0-12731 GCA_050486425.1 Pseudomonadales bacterium
GGTTACACAGGTTGATGGCACGAAGTCGAAGCAACAGTTACAGGAACAACTTACACAAGCAACAGACTCGGCCAACCAGCTTGGTGAGCTGAGTAAAACCTTGGGTGGGATCGCGGAACGCTTGCAGGCCGCTGGCCGTGACCACAAGCTGGAACAGGCCCAGGCCGCCGTGGATCAGCAACAAACGCAGCTCGCGGATGCGTTGGATGAAGCCTTGCTGGGTCATAGCGGACAGTTTCTGCTGGCGGAAGTCAGCACTGCTTATCATCAGGAGCATGAACCCGCACTGTTGCGCGCCGGCCGTGAGCGCTTCCGTCAGTTCACCCACCATGCCTGGGATCTGGCGCTGGATCGGGCCGAGGGATTGCTCGCTATCGAGCAAACCAGCCATAAGCACTTTTCGCTTGGCGAGCTTTCCACCGGTACGCGCATGCAGCTGCTGCTGGCCATGCGCACTGCGCGCCTGGTGTATTTGGAGCGTGGCCGTGAACCGCTGCCACTGTTTTTAGATGAAGCCTTAACCACCAGCGACGAGGCCCGCTTTGCCGCCGTGGCCAGTGCCCTGCATGTGCTGGCCAGCGAGGAAGGCCGGCAAATTTTTTATCTCAGTGCTCGGCGCCAGGAGCTGGCCTTGTGGCAATCGCTCACTGGCGCACAGCCACATCATATCGATTTGGCCGCGGTGCGCTTTGGCAAGCCGATGCAGGCTGCAGATTTGACGGTGTTGCCCATTGCGACCGTGCCTGCGCCCGGCAGCAACGATGCCGCTGCCTATGGGGCACTGCTCGGTGTGCCGGCTGTGGACCCCATGCTGCCCGACGGCCAGCTGCACTTGTTTCATCTACTGCGAGATGACTTGCCCTTACTGCACCGACTACTCAATGACTGGCGGGTGGAAACCCTGGGGCAACTGGAGATGCTGCTGGCCAGCAATGCGGCCGCCAATGCGATCCCGGCTGATGACGCGCGTACTTTACTCGCTGCTCGTGCCAGACTGGCACGGCATTGGCTCACGGCCTGGCGGCAGGGCCGGGGCAAGCCGGTTGATCGCGCGGTACTGGCGGCATCCGGTGCGGTTTCCGAAAGGTTTATTGAACCAGTATCGAATCTCGCTGAAAATCTAAAGGGCGTTGGTAGGGCATTGATAGCTTCGTTGCGTAATGGCGATGTACCGAGGTACCGCCAGAAGATCGATGAACTGGAATCCTGGTTGGAGACTGAAGGCTACATAGATATATCACCGGTGCTGGATGCGGAGGCACGGCTGCGACGCACGTTGCTTGCCGCTGGACAACCGGGTTTATCCGGGAAAGCAGTGCAGCAGCTGGTGGCTTGGCTGGAAGCCGGGTCAACAGCAAAGGAGTAATCCGGCCATTAGTACCGTAAACGAATCCAACGAACTGGAGTTGCCACCCAGTCAACGCCGTCTGCAGCGGCCACCGGATTTCACCGGCGGCCGACTGCGCAGCTTCCGCGCTGTGGCGCTGCGTCACGGCTTGCCGGGCGCACTGTTGGGTGTGCTCTGCCTGGCACACCCAGATCTGCGCGCATTACTGGCACCCGCCCTGGCCAGCCTGCTGAGCGACCCGCTCCGTTATCTCAGCATCGGCGCGGCGCTCTTTGCGGTGCTTGCGTCCTACGCCTGGTACATAGAACGTCGGCTGGCAGCACCTGCTCTGGGCTGGATCCTGTATCTGCTCCTGGTGTCGATGTGGGAAGAATGGGTGTTTCGCCTGGCCCTGCCCGCGTTCCTTGCTGAGTACGGCATTGAGCTGCGCACGGCCGTGGTGATCAGCAATCTGCTGTTTGGTCTGATGCACTATTTCACGTTGCGCTGGAAATGGCAGTGGTGCCTGGCCGCTGGCCTGGGCGGTTTGGCGCTGAGCCGCAATTTCGCGCTGCATTATGACCTGGCGCTGGTCATCGGCATTCATTGGGTCGCCACCTATATCAATACGCCGCGCTTACCGGGCAGGGGACGCGGATAGTGTGACCTGGCGCCATTGTCGCGTCAGGGAATTCAGGTAATACTGCGGCGGCGCCAGCTTCGGCCAATAAGAAGACCAATATCCATCTATAACAACAGGCGGCTATCAACAGGCCTCATGGGAGAAATTGCAATGCTGACACGCGCATTGTGCGTTGTTCTGTTTGGGTTATCCATCTGCTGTGGTAAGGCAGTTGCCACCACAGGGTGGGATTACCTGGATATTTCTGTACTTACGGATAGCACCAGCTACAGCTATCTTCTTGACGAAAAGGTTTATCTGACCGGGGGCACCCTGGACGCTGCAGTTTCGCTGCACGACTATTTGTATGTTCGTCTGAATAGCCGCGTATTTGATGGCCGGCTGCCGCTGCCCGCACCGGAGTCAGGTTATATCAATGTAGCCACAGACCATTGGCACTCAGCAGGTATCGGCGGTCATCTTCCTCTCAAAGTTGGGGACATCCTGCTACAACCCTGGGTTGAGTTGTCGTTGAACGCTTATTCCCTGGGTGATACCGGTACCGGCCTGGGTGCAGCAACTGGCATGCGCGTAAGCTGGCATGAGAATTGGGAGCTGGGTGGTTGGTATCGCATGGCCAATACGTCATTTCGCGCGATCTCCAGCGCCGACATTAAACCAAGAGCGTACGGGTTGGATCTGAGTTACCGCATGTCTGAGCGCTACGCGCTGCGTGTGGGCCGGAGCTGGACCGAGGTCAAGCTCAGTAGTTCCGGTATCAGTCTTGAGCATGATGTGCAGGCTACTGAGATTGGTATTAGGTATCTGTATGATCCAGCGGGTTATCAGCGTCAGCGCAGCCTGGAGCCACTTAGCTATAACCAGGTGTCATTAAATCTGGCAGCGACCGGAAAAGCTAAAATCGAAGATACACGCTTTGATCAACGTTACGGCATGGATCTGGCGGGAAGTTTCAGTCCATTGCCCAACTTCTTTGTTGCTGCTCGCTATCATGGCAGCAGCTTTGATTTGTCTAATCCAACAAACTCGGCAGCACTAACCAACCAATTCGCGATCGGCCCTGGTGGCTATTACACCCATCAAGTGGGAAATATTGCGCTGAGCGGTTATGGGCAGGTCACCTACAATCGAATGCTGACTATTGAGAGCCTGGCGCCTACCGGCTATGGCTATGCCCTGGGCGTTCGAGCCGGTTACGGCACCTTGGCAGATGTACATCTTTTCCATAACCAAGCTCGCACTAAAGCCAGCACGGGTCTACAAGATTTCAGAATAGAACCAGCGGTTACCGGTATTGAATTTGCGGTAACGCCCCTCCGCAATGGTCTGGGGTTCACCTTGGGCTATCAGCAAGGCACGGTTGACACCAAATTTGGCTCTTTCAGCACCAAGCTGAAAGCCCGCCAGCTTGGCATTGGCCTGCGTCAGCAATTCTAAGAAAAAAACCCTGAGCGTGGCCAGATACGACCACGCTCAGGGCATTTACCGAGCGCTTTTGGTTACGCTTTCAAATCAAACCGATCTGCATTCATTACCTTGCTCCAGGCGGCCACGAAGTCGCGAACGAACTTCTCTTTGGCATCATCCTGAGCGTATACCTCAGCCAGCGCTCGCAGTTGTGAGTTGGAACCGAAGATCAGATCTACACGCGTAGCCGTCCACTTCCGCTTGCCGGTTTTGCGATCCCGTCCTTCAAATTCCTCTGCGTTGCTGTCGGTGGGCGACCAGGCCGTATCCATATCCAGCAGGTTGACGAAGAAGTCATTGCTCAGAGTGCCAGGCTTGTGGGTGAGCACGCCATGCTGGCTGTTACCCACATTGGCAGCCAGTGCGCGCATACCGCCAATCAGTACCGTCATCTCCGGTGCGCTCAATCCCAGCAGCTGGGCGCGATCCACCAGCATTTCCTCTGCCGGTACCGAGAAGCGCGTCTTCTGATAATTGCGGAAGCCATCCGCCACAGGTTCCAGCACCGCGAAACTGTCGGCGTCGGTGTGGGCCTCGGTGGCATCCACGCGACCAGGTACAAAGGGTACTTCCAACTTCACCCCGCCCTGCTGGGCGGCTTGCTCAATGGCAACGTTACCGGCCAACACAATCAGATCCGCCAGTGACACCTGCTTTTTCTTGCCGGCCTGCGCACTGTTGAAGGCTTTCTGAATGCCGCCCAGGGCTTCCAGTACCTTTGCCAGTTGCTGAGGTTCATTCACCGGCCAGTCCTTCTGCGGTGCCAGGCGGATGCGGGCGCCGTTGGCACCGCCACGCATATCAGATCCGCGGAAGGTGGCGGCCGAACCCCAGGCGGTCATCACCAGCTCCCGGGCGGGAATACCGGTTGCCAGAATTTGCTGCTTGAGGGCGGCGATATCCTTGGCATCTATCAGCGCATGCGCCCGCGCCGGCAGGGGATCCTGCCAGAGCAAATCTTCTGCCGGCACTTCCGGGCCCAGATAGCGCGCTTTCGGCCCCATATCCCGGTGCACCAGCTTGAACCATGCCCGGGCAAAGGCATCGGCAAATTCCGCCGGATGCTTATGGAAGTGCTCAGAGATCTTGCGATAGTCCGGATCTTCCCGCATGGCCATATCGGCGGTGGTCATCATCAGGCCCACGCGCTTGCCGGCATCCTCCGCATCCGGTGCCTTGTCCTTGTCGGCGAGGTTTTTGGCCTGCCACTGATAGGCGCCAGCCGGGCTCTTGGTGAGTTCCCAGTCGTAGCCGAACAGCACATCGAAGTAGCCCGTATCCCACTTGATGGGGTTGGGTGTCCAGGCGCCTTCCAGGCCGCTGGTGATGGTGTCGCGGCCCTTGCCGCTGCCGAAGCTGCTCTTCCAGCCCAGACCCATTTCCTCGATAGGCGCGGCCTCCGGCTCCGGGCCCACCAAGGCAGCGTCACCGGCGCCATGGGCCTTGCCAAAGGTGTGACCCCCGGCGGTAAGGGCGACGGTTTCATAGTCGTTCATGCCCATGCGGGCGAAGGTTTCGCGGATATCCTTGGCGGAGGCCAGAGGATCCGGATTGCCATCCGGGCCTTGTGGGTTCACATAAATCAGGCCCATCTGCACTGCCGCGAGCGGCGTTTCCAGCTCCCGGTTGCCGCTGTAGCGCTTATTACCCAACCACTCGTCCTCAGCACCCCAATAGATGTCTTCCTCAGGTGCATAAATATCTTCCCGGCCGCCACCAAAACCGAAGGTTTGTAAGCCCATGGATTCGATGGCGGCATTCCCGGCCAGGATGAACAGGTCGGCCCAGGAGATCTTGTTGCCGTATTTCTGCTTGATGGGCCAGAGCAGGCGGCGCGCCTTGTCCAGGTTGCCGTTATCCGGCCAGCTGTTCACAGGCGCAAAGCGTTGATTGCCAGTGGAGGCGCCGCCGCGACCGTCGCCGGTGCGGTAGGTGCCAGCGCTGTGCCAGGCCATGCGGATGAACAAGGGCCCGTAGTGGCCGTAGTCTGCGGGCCACCAGTCCTTGGAATCAGTCATCAGCGCATACAGGTCTTGCTTTAGGGCCTTGAAATCCAGGCTGTTGAAGGCCTCGGCATAGCTGAAGTCCGGGCCCAGGGGGTTCGCGCCAGGGGGGTGCTGATGCAGGATTTTCAGATTCAACTGGTTCGGCCACCAGTTCTCGTTGGCGGTGCCGCGGCCACCCATGGTGGTTTTGGCGCCGTGCATTACCGGGCATTTGCCCGCTGAGTCAGTGTTTGCAGCCATCTCTCCCTCCAGGACGTGCACGTGAATGATGTACGACGGATGGACCGTCTTGGACAGCACTATGCCCGCCCAAGGTCGATACATTCCAATGAATACTTGTGATGGTTTCGATAGGCGCGCTGAATGATGCGCCCGCCAGGGCTGGCCGCCGCCGCCGGCCCGCCCATCGCCGCCATTACGCCAGCGTCCAGGAATTTCCCTTTCCGGTGGCTGCTGTCATAGACCCTCGGTTAAGCGCGCGTATAGTTCGGCTATCTATGTATTTAGGCTGTGCGGCGCACCCGCCTCACTGGGTTGTATCCATAAGCTGTATCCATAAGAAGCACCGATGGGGAGTCATCATGAAAAACTTGTTCGGCATGAGTGCCGGTGCTGCGCTGTTGCGCAGACACAGTCCGGCATTTCTGACGGCCCTGATGTTGGGCCTTAGCACCCTGTTGCTGGCAGCGCCTGCCAGTGCGGCGGTGATCTTCCAGGAGCGTTTCCAAAGCGGTCTGGGCCAGTTCAGCGGTGAAGGCCGGGTCTACACCGGCAGCTACGGCGTGCGCATGCGGGGTGGTGATCCGTCTGGCGTGATCGTCTCCAACGCCATCGATACCCGTGGCCATACCAACATCACCTTGAGCTTCAACCGCGAGTCCTCTGGACTGGGCACTGGGGAGTTTGGTGTGGTGTCCTATTCGGTCAATGGCGGGGCCTACAGCATTGTTGAAGCCAGGCGTACGGTCTCCGGTCGTACGACCATCGAACTGGGTGACAACGCCGCTGGCGTCGCGCAGCTGCGCATTCGCTTTCACATCACTGCAGACAGCTTCTTCAAGACCTTTGAAGTCAGCAATGTGGTGGTGGAAGGCACAGCCACTGGTGGTGGCGTTACCCCGCCGCCGCCGCAAACCATTCTGCCGCCGGTAACCCGGGTGGATGCCAATGGCCCCTTTGCCACCCGGGAAGATCGCAATGTTGGCCCGAGCAATGGCTGGGTGGTACGTCCCACCAATCTGGGCCAAAACGGTATGCGGCATCCCATCTTTATTTGGGGGCCAGGTGCAGGTACGGGCCCGTCCAACTACTCGTTCCACCTGAACCGGATCGCATCCCACGGCTTTGTGGTGTTCTCTGCGGTATCCACGGGTGACGGCAGCGAGATGCGCGCTGCAATCAACTGGCTGATTGCAGAAAACGGTCGTGTGGGCAGCCCCTACTACAATCGTCTGGATACCAGCCGGATTGCCATTGGCGGCCACTCCCGAGGTTCGCTCAGCGCCTTCGGAGCCGCAAGCGATCCAAGAGTTCGCACCAGCATTCATGTGGCCGGTGGTTCGTTTGATGGCAACGGTTCGCGCAATCTGCGCAATCCGGCCATGTATATCGCCGGCGCCAACGATCGCTTGGCCAACAGCAATATCCAACGTGACTACACCCGCACCACGGTACCGGTGTTCTTCACCACCATTGCCCGCGTGGGCCATAACGATGCGGCGCGGGAAGGTTTGCCGGCCACCATTGCCTGGCTGCGTTGGCACATCGCCGATGAGATCCAGCGCAGCAGCATGTTCCTGGGCCCGCGCTGTGACTTCTGTTCCTCACCCTACAGTTCGGTAAGCAAGAACTGGTAAGTGGGCCTTGAAAATCCGGGGGTGGGGTGCCACTCCCGGGGTTTTAATGCCGGGTCAGTTGGATTCGGCTGGCTTCGATGATCTCGTTACCCATCAACGCGCCTTCAACCAGTTCGCCTGGAAACAGGCTAAAAATACGACCATCGATAAACAGTGGCCTGGTTGCCCCGTACCAACCGCCAAAGCCCAGCCAGTCAAGGCTATCAAGATCTATGAGGGTGCTAAGCTCACCTGCAGTAAAGAGTTGGTAGTAGGGTGTGAGAAGAAAATAGTTGATGTTGATGGTGAGTAGGTCTCTGTCATCATCCTCGATATAGGTAGGCAGCCCCATCAGCGTATCACCGGATGCCAGCGGCATCAGGTTAAAAGCCTGTGATCGGGATTCAGCCTCGAAGTAGTTTGGCAGGAATAGTTTATCGGTTAATTTGGGAATATCGTCCAGTGTGTAAATGTTGATCTCCATGCCGCTATTCTCGTTTGTATTCGCTTCGTATTCATCCTCGTCAGAGAAATTGCCACCCGCAGTGAGCACGCTCCCCGCTAAAATTTCTAAACGGATAACGTATTCTGATGTAGGTAGTGTGACAAAGGCCTCAGGATCACGGAGCGGTAGAAATGAAATATGGTAAGGTAGAGCGCTGAACTCAAAATAATCTGGCGCGCACCATTTGATTTCACAGAAACTCAGTTTGGGGTGAAATACCTCAATCCCAGCCGATCCGGCAACTATCAAATAATCATCTGTATATCTGTTGTGGATAGAGAGAAAATAGTGTCGAACGGTATTCAAGTCGACGTAACGGCCTGAAATTTCTTGTGCGCCTTCCGCTTTAAAGGTATCCGCAGCTAACGTGGTAAAAAATAGTTTTCGCCCAAACCATCGCTGTAGCCCAAATTGTTTACTAGATGCGATTTCAAATCCTTTATTCTGCTGTGTCACCAGAATATGAAGCTCATCACCCGCTTCAGAAAATGCAAACTGATCGTTGGGTGCGCCGCATATTAAGGCGCTGTCCACATGACCCGTTCGCAATGAAACTCGGTAAATAACCGACTGATCGAGGGAGTCTGCTCTGAATTCGTTGGCGCAGGAAATATACTGGTTTATGTCTGTTATGTTGTTAACGTCAGGCTGATGCTTGGTTGATAGGTACGCATAATTTGTCGATACGTAAAATACGGGATTTAAGCTACCGGTAAGACCTTTGATCTCGCACTCTAGCGTAGGAAGTTGGTTAAGGTCGCAGATAAACAAACTGTGTATTACAACTTCTCCATGTTCCGGTGAGGCTACGCCAATAATCTGATCATGCGAAAGCATCCTGCTGTGGCGATAATCGTTATCCTGGGAGAATTTCCATCGTTGGTGAATCAACCCCTCTCTGATTTCGTCTTCAGATCCATCAATTTCATCAACAGGAACCTGCAAGTTAAATATCAACCGATTATTCAACATGCGTAAACTATAATTTCTTCCGCTGAAATAGTCGTAAGAACTAAATCTATACACCGAATCAAGTTGCATTGATCCATCGGCCTCAACATGCACGATGCTTAATTCTTGTTCGTCGCTGTCATAATCAAAAGCCACTACTATAACGTGGTTTTGATAGGCAACCAGTTCGTCATACCAGATCCAAGTGTCTTCATCCTCAAATAGATTCAGCCGACCAGCAACGTTTATGTCGTCGGCGTTGGTTCCAAGAAAACTAGAATATAGCGAGCCGTCCTGCAAAATAATCAGATAATCACCGCTAACTGCTGTTAAGGCGCCTTCTTGTACTCCGGAAACCTGATTATTTGTGGTGGAAGTGCTCACTTGCACGGCTGGATGAGTTACGGATGAGCCTATGGTAATAACAACATCTGAAAACTCCTTTGAGTATTTTTCATCAGACTCATCAACACTTGAATTTTCACTCTCCAATCTCTGTTGATACAGGTCATAGCGATCACTGGCTTGAATAACAAATCTTGCCACATCATCCAGGCTGGCGAATGTCGGCGGAACGGCTTGCTGCGCGCCGGGGTCGTGATTGTGAAGGCCGAGCTCCTCTTGCAGCCAAGCACAGCCACTACTGAGCAGGGCCATCAGCATAAAGATTAGCCGTGATGTGGCGATCCAGTTGACAGCAGGTTTGCCGGGGGATGAAGAAAGCAGCATTGGCATTTTTCTCTGCGAGGGGATGGTTGCCAACATAGGTAATCTACAGGCATTGAGCAATATGGCGGTGGCGAGGGAATCCACGTGAAAAAACAATACTCGGTCAAAGCAGAGGTTTCAGGTGCAATACTAAATTCCGGGCAGTGCCATCGATATGGACGGTTTGGCCATCTTGACTAGCCCCGCCATCTGGTTGATATAGAGCTACACCTTGTCGGTGTGCCGGCATATCAGGGGAGATGGAATGCCTATTACAAGAAAAACCTTGGCAATCAGTATGCTGACGTTATTGGCGCTGACACTCGCGGGTTGCAGTGGCGGCGGGGGTTCGCGCCGATCGTCCCCGCCGGCAACTCCACCGGTGCCACCTGAGCTGACAGGCTTTCCCTTGCAGGTTACCTCCAACGCCGGCCATGTGGTGCTGACCTGGGCTGAACCTGGCAACGCCACCTTACTCGTGTCCTCAGACCCCGATTGCGACTGGAGTCAATCGGTAACGCTATGCGCGCATGGTTTTGCACTTGACGCTGTCACCAGCCCGCTGATGCTGGACGCCAGCCATCTACAGGTCGAGCGCAACTATTACTTTGTATTGGTTACTGAAGAAGATCGATCTGTGATCGCTGGTGGCACACCCTGGCGTTATGTACCCAACACGCGCTTTACCGCTCTGACATTGGTGGATGATGTGCTCTACGCCGGTGGCAATTTCGAGTATCTGGGGCCTTACATTGGCGGCGGCATTAGTATTGATGCCGGTACAGGCGCATGGCGAGGTGCGCTGCCAAGAGTCAGTGGCGTCGCGGACGCTGTTATCCCGGATGGCACTGGTGGCTGGTATGTTGCCGGATCCAGTATTGCCCGTATCAGGGCCAATGGTGCTGTGGATCTGAGTTGGACGCCGCCGCAAAATTTCAATTTCATATGGTCGTTGGCACTGGACAGCTCGACCAATACGCTATACGTGGGCGGTCATTTCACTGAGGTAGATGGCCAGCCACATTCGAGACTGATTGCCGTGGATACGTTGACCGGCAATATACGAGATTGGAACCCGGTAATTCCTGCTGGGGGCGTTGCTCAGATGATCGTCAATTCCGCGGCGAATACGCTTTATGTTTGCAACAACATGGGTGATTCAGCTGGTGGATCCGTCCGCGCAATCAGCACAACAACCGGGGAGCTGCTGTGGATGGCGGACCTGGTCGGCTCGCCATTTTCGATAGCTTTTGACACAACGACTAACCGGCTTATCGTGTCCGGAATCTTTGTAAACGAAGCTGATGAGCTTGAGCATTCACTGGTCGCATTGGATAGCAATGGCAATCTGATGCCTGACTGGGGAGCTGGCACCACAGCCTTCGCATCAGCAATGTTCATCGATCATGCTAGCAATGCATTATACCTTGTTGGCGAGATCCATTTTCCTGGTGATGCCCAACACAGCATCGCTACCGTAAATTTAGCCACGGGACAACTTATAAGCCCGCTGGCAGACACTGACGACTGGATTGCCAGGATGGTATTCGATGAAAGCAGGCGCCGACTGCATGTTCGAGGCTATTTCAACGAAGTAGATGGTCAGCCTGCACCTGGATTTGCCACCTTGAATGCTGATACCGGCGCTCTTATTGATACGCCGTTATTACCGTTACATGCAATAAATGGATATGGCGCAATCGCGCTGGATCCGGTAACTGACAGCCTCTATCTGACCGGCAACATCCTGACCAGAGGGCGAGCACAACAAGGACTTGCGGCTTATGACACAGCGACAGGGGCGCTGCTGGATTGGGATCCAGAAATGGATGGTACTGTATATGCCTTGGCTGTGGACGCCAGCGCAGGGAATCTGTATGTGGGCGGGGAGTTCGACTGGGTTGGGGAGGACGAAAGACATAACTTGGCAGCATTTGACCTGCAAGCTCAAACACTAACCCCTTGGCATCCGGCAGCAGACGGCACGGTGCGCGCCTTGCTTGCAGATACGGTCGCTGGCGTGATCTATGCGGGTGGAGAATTTGATGAGGTCGCGGAGGAGCCCAGAGGCCGTCTGGCCGCCATCGACAGCAATACTGGCGAACTGCTGCCATGGGAGCCTGTAGCGTTGGATGGCTCTGTAAGAGCAATGCTGCTGGCAAATAACCAGCTCTATGCGGGCGGACAGTTTTCTATTGCAGGCGTCGAGCTCCGGGCAAATTTGGCAGCCTTTGAATTGGGCTCTGCAGCACTAAGTGACTGGAACCCAGGTACCAACAGTTCCGTGTATGCCTTGGCACAAAGTGCCGATGGGCGGGTATTTGTAGGGGGCTTCTTTACTGAAGTTGATGAGGAGGCGCGTAACGGCCTTGCTGTATTCCAGACTGACGGCACATTGGATGATTGGCATCCAGATCTAAACGGCTCTGTAAACGTTATGGTGTTGGATTTAGCCACCGAGCAGCTATTTTTTGGCGGTGATTTCACCACATTCGGTGATACCACCAGACAGAGGTTCGCCGCGTTACATACAATATCCAACCAACTATCGGACCTTGCGCCTTCGTTCGGACGCTGGGGTATCGACGGCCTGGTGCCGGATACCGCGGCAGGTGTGATTTATGCCGCTGGAAGCTTTACGGTGATGAACAATGAAACCAGCCCCTATCTGGTGGCTTTGGATGCCGAGACGGGCGACAAGCTTTGGTAAGCCAATATTGCTGTGGAGCGCATGCCGCGCTCCCCAGCAACCAGATCGTCTTAAAAATCATCCAGCAGAATCAGCCCCAGGGGCGTGCCGCCCCCAACAGCGTCTCGTGCTACCGCGGTGTAGATGTTGCCCGCCTGCAGATCCAGATTGATGGCGCTAAGCGCCACGTCCAGCGTGCCTGTGGGCGTGACGTAAACGTCATAAGCATCTGGTGGCAGCGCAACGTAGCCGGTTTCTGCCAGGAACGGCACGTTACTAAATGCAGGGGTCGCCAGGGTGAAGTCGTCACCTGCTGCTACCACGTAGATATCCACAGGGCCGGCGGAAGGCGAGGCGTGCAGGATGCGCACACGGGTTTCCGTGGCAATGCCGCGGTTATCATCCACCAGCACCAGCGCACTGATGTCGGCAAGAAAATCCACGGCATACACGGAGTACTCAAATCCGGCCACCAGACTCAGATCGGCGTCGATCACCGCCGGCACCAGTTCGCCGGTAGGTACTACTTTCACATTAAGGTCGCCTGCCGGCAGCGGCAGATAGCTGCTGATTTCGCCGTAGGCCAGGTTGTTGAAGGCC
>JBJHDG010000036.1:0-5789 GCA_050486425.1 Pseudomonadales bacterium
GCGGCAGCGCTGATCCGGGAGGGTGCGCTGGTGGTTTACCCCACAGATGCCACCTATGCCCTGGCCTGTCAGATCGGTGACAAGCAGGCCTTGGAGCGGATGCGGCGCCTGCGGCAGTTGGACAAGCATCATCAGTTCACCCTGGTGGTGCGGGATCTGTCCGAGCTGGGCACTTACGCCCGGGTGGATAACAGCAGTTTTCGTATCCTCAAGCGCTATACCCCGGGTCCCTTCACCTTCCTGCTGCAGGCCACCAAGGAGGTGCCGCGGCGTCTGGTCCATGAGAAGAAACACACCATCGGCCTGCGGGTGCCGGCCCACAAGGTGGCCCAGGCGCTGCTGGCCACCCTGGAGGCACCGCTGCTGTCGGCCAGTCTGATCCTGCCCGGTGCCGAGTGGGCGCTGGGGGATATGGACGAGATCCGGGACCTGCTGGACAACAAAGTAGACCTGATTATTGACGGCGGCCCTTGCGAACTGGTGCCTTCCACCGTGGTGGACCTGACCGGACAGGTGCCGGTGGTGGTGCGGCAGGGGCTGGGGGAGCTGGACCTTTAGTGCGACTGCAGAAAGGGGTTTCGGTGAGGGTGCCCGCCCTGGCTATAATGCCCCCCTTTTCTTGCCGGGGAGGCAGGTTTGAGCGGTAATGATTCGTCCCAGCGGGTGGTGTCCGGCATGCGACCCACCGGGCGCCTGCATCTGGGACACTACCATGGCGTGCTGAAGAACTGGTTGCAGTTGCAGCACGAGTATGAGTGCTTTTTCTTCGTGGCCGACTGGCATGCCCTTACCACCCACTATGCCGATCAGATTGATATCGAAGAGGTGGCCAAGGCCACGGTGATCGATTGGCTGGCGGCTGGCATTAATCCGAATATCGCCACCATCTTTATCCAATCCAAGGTGCCCGAGCATGCGGAGCTGCATCTGCTGTTGTCCATGATCACGCCCCTGTCCTGGTTGGAGCGGGTGCCTACCTACAAGGACCAGCAGATCAAGCTCAACGACAAGGATCTGGCCACTTATGGCTTCCTGGGGTATCCGGTGCTGCAGTCGGCCGACATTCTGGCCTACAAGGCGGGAAATGTGCCGGTGGGTGCAGACCAGGTGGCCCATGTGGAAATCACCCGGGAAATTGCCCGCCGCTTCAACCATATTTACGGCCGCGAACCCGGTTTTGAAACCCACGCCGAGGCCGCCATCAGCAAGATGGGCAAGAAGGCGGGTGGTCAGTACCGGGACTTGCGCAAGGCCTACCAGGAGCGGGGAGATGCGGAGGTGCTGGAGCGGGCCCAGGCGCTGCTGGCGGCACAGAAAAGCCTCTCCATTGGGGATCGCGAGCGCCTGTTCGGCTATCTGGAGGGCACTGGTCGTATTATCCTGCCGGAGCCCCAGGCGCTGCTGACCCAGGCGCCCAAGTTTCCCGGGCTGGACGGCGAAAAAATGTCCAAGTCCTACCAGAACACCATTGCGTTGGGGGAAGAACCGGACATCATTACCCAGAAGATCCGTACCATGAAAACGGATCCGGCCCGGGTCAGACGTACGGATCCCGGTGACCCGGCCCAGTGCCCGGTGTATGACTGGCATCTGATTTATTCGGAACCCGCCGTTTGTGACTGGGCCGCAGCGGGCTGCCGCAGTGCCAGTATCGGCTGTCTGGACTGCAAGGGTCCTTTGATTGATGCGGTGCTGGCGGAGCAGGCACCCATCCGGGAGCGGGCGCAACACTTTGCCAAGGACCCGGATCTGGTGTACTCCATTCTCATGGAGGGCTCTGAACATGCCAGGGATACGGCCAGGGAAACATTGGACGATGTGCGTGCCGCCATTGGCATCAGCTATCGCTAGTCGGGGTTAATTTGTCAGTGATCGAAGAACAGGACCTGACGCCAGCGTCAGATGTGAGTCCGTCCCCGCCGGATGGACCGGCGCCCTTGGCCATTGTGGCCGGTGAGGCGCTCACCGAGCTGCCCACGGACCTCTATATCCCGCCACAGGCGCTGGAAGTCTTTCTGGAGACCTTTGAAGGTCCCCTGGATCTGCTGCTGTATCTGATCCGGCGCGAAAACCTGGATATTCTGGACATCCGGGTGGCGGAAGTGACGCGCCAGTACATGGCCTATATCGAGTTGATGACGGCGTTGCAGCTGGAGCTGGCGGCGGAATATCTGGTGATGGCGGCGCTGCTGGCCGAGATCAAGTCGCGCATGCTGCTGCCCAGACCCAGCAGCGCCCTGGACGACGAGGATGATCCCCGTGCCCAGCTGATCCGCCGCCTGCAGGAATATGAGCGTCTCAAGGCCAGCGCCGAGCGGCTGGAAGAAATACCCCGGCTGGAGCGAGATAACTTTCTGGCCTGGGCCCATGGCCCGGACCTGGGCAAGACTCAGGTGCTGCCGGATGTGGATATGCGGGATCTGTTGCTGGCCCTGTCCCGGGTGCTGCAGCGTGCAGAGATGTATCAGCACCATGCGGTGCAGCTGGAACCGCTCTCCGTACGCGAGCGAATGACTATCGTGCTGAGCCGTATCAACGAAGTGCCGGATGAGTTTGTGCCCTTTGTCAGCCTGTTCAATTTGCGCGAAGGCCGTATGGGGGTGATCGTGACCTTCCTGGCCGTGATGGAATTGGTGCGGGAGCGGCTGGCGGACCTGGTGCAAAACGAAGCTTTTGCACCCATTTATGTGCGGGCGGCGCAGGTCAGTGGTGGCCTGGAGCACCTGGACGACGAAGCAATGGAAGCCGCCTTCGCGGCGGATGCCACGGAAGAAGAATGATGTTGGAACAGCAGCAACTTGCGGAAATTATCGAAGCCATCCTGCTCACTGCCGATCAGCCCCAGTCCGTGGATCGACTGTTGGAGCTGCTGGCGGAAGAGGGTGTGGAGCGGCAGCAGGTGAAGGATGTGCTGTCGCTGTTGGCGACCCAATGTGAGGGTCGTGGCTATGAACTGAAACAGGTGGCCAGTGGCTACCGCTTCCAGGTGCGCCAGCACCTCAGCCCCTGGGTAGGGCGGCTGTTTGCCGAAAAGCCACCCAGATACAGCCGCGCGCTTTTGGAGACCCTGGCACTGATTGCTTATCGGCAGCCGGTGACGCGGGGTGACATCGAGGATGTGCGGGGGGTCGCGGTGAGTTCCAGCATTATCCGCACCCTGCTGGAACGCGAGTGGATCCGGGTGGTGGGCTACAAGGAAGTGCCTGGGCGCCCGGCCATGTATGGCACCACGAAGGCATTTCTGGATTATTTCAACCTCAAGGGGTTGGATGAACTGCCCCCCATGGCTGAGGTGCGCGCCCTGGCGGAACCCCACGTGGAAGATCTCATGCAGGCCGGCCCTGAATATGCCGAGGGGTTATCCGAGGACGAGCTGGCGGTGGCGGCCGAGGATGATGCGGATTTGAATCCGGCGGCTACCCTGGACGCAGGGGTGGCGTCGGAGGATGACCTGAGCGCCATGGCCGACGCTGATCGCGTCGCCGACAGCGGTGCTGCCGACACGGATGACGCTCATGACGCCCATGACGCCAATGGTGAGCGGGTCCACGGATGAGCGGTCCCCGCCGCCCACGTGGTGGCCCCAAAGCGCCCGCGCAGCCGCGCCAACAATCACGCCGGGCCGCTGCGCCGGCCGAGCAACCACAGCGCGTACAGAAACTGCTCGCTGACCTCGGGCTGGGTTCACGCCGGGAAATCGAAACCTGGATCAGTGCCGGCCGCATCAGCGTCAACGGTGTGCGCGCCGTGCTGGGCAGCAAGGCCAGTGCCCAGGATCAAATCAGCCTGGATGGCCGCCCGCTGTCACGCCGCAGTCAGGCCAAGGCGGCGCTGCCGCGGGTGCTGTTGCTGAATAAATTGGAGGGCGTGGTCTGCAGCCGCCGGGATCCAGAAGGGCGTCCCACCTGTTTTGATCAGTTGCCACCGCTGCGGCCTGGACGCTGGATCAACGTGGGGCGCCTGGATGTGGCCACCAGTGGCTTGCTGTTGTTCACCAATGACGGCGCCCTGGCCCATGCGCTGATGCATCCCTCGTCCGCCATCGACCGGGAATATGCCGCCCGGGTGGATCGGCAACTGGATGCCGCCACCATGCAAGCCCTGGTGGGCGGCGTGCTGCTGGATGATGGCATGGCCAAGTTTTCGGATCTGCAGCATGCCGGCGGCAGCCAGCGTAATCACTGGTACCACCTCACCATCACCGAGGGCCGCAATCGGGAAGTGCGGCGGCTGTTCGAATCCCAACAGGTGCAGGTGTCGCGGCTGAAACGGGTGCGGTTCGGGCCTGTGGTGTTGCCCTCAGCGCTGAAGCGGGGTCAGTTTCTGGAGATGAATCCGGCGGATGTGAGCCAGCTGCTGGCCTTGGTGGCGCTGCCGGTGCCGCCCCTGCAACCACCTGACCCCAAGGCCAGGTACTTGGCCAAGTACTCGGTGCTGGTGCCTTATCCGCCACTGGCAGAACGCCAAGCGTTGTTTGCCAAAGCCTAGGCGGCGTCCGGCCCGGTCCAGGTTCTGGCGTCGAATTGCTGGCCATGGTGCTGCCGACCATCAGGACCCAGCAAATACAAATACAGATCCATGTGGCTTTCGGCGCTGGGTACGGTGGCCGGATCCTCCCCCGGGTAGGCCATGGCCCGCATCTGGGTGCGTGTGGCGCCGGGATTGATGCTGTTCACCCGCACCCGTCCCTCAGTTTCCAGCTCGTCTGCCAGCACCTGGCACAGATTTTCCACTGCGGCTTTGGAAACTGCATAGGCGCCCCAGTAGGCGCGGCCTTTGCGCCCCACGCTGGACGAGGTAAAGAGAATGCGGGCATCGCCAGCCTGCTGCAGCAGTGGCAGCAGGGTCTTGGTGAGATAAAACACAGCGTTCAGGTTCACCTGCATGAGCCGGGGCCAGAACGCCGGGTCATAGTGTTCGATGGGCTGGCGTGGGCCCAGCAGGCTGGCATTGTGGAGCAGGCCATCCAGTTGGCCATAGTGCTGCTGCACCATGCCGGCCAGCTCCTGGTAACCCTCGTAGGGGGTGGTTTCCAAGTCCAGGGGCACGATCACCGGATCGGTGGTGGTACTGGCACGGATCTCGTCGTACACCTGCTCCAGTTTCTCCTGGCGGCGTCCCAACAGAATCAGGTTGGCGCCATAGTTGGCCAGGGTGCGGGCGGCACAGCGGCCAATGCCGTCGCCGGCGCCTGTGACCAAGATAGTGCGCCCGGCCAGCAGCTCAGATGCGGGTTGGTAGCGCCAGTTGGCGCGGGCGGCTTGCAGTTCTGGGTAATCAGGCTTTGCGGGCATAGAGCAGATAGTTCACATCGACGTCCTGGGACAGGCTGGCCCGGTGACTGAAGGGGTTGTAGCGCATGCCCCGGATTTCCACCAGGGTCAGGCCGGCCGCACGCACATGGCGCGACAGTTCCGCCGGCGTCAGAAACTTGCGGTAGTCATGGGTGCCCTTGGGCAACAGGTTGAGCACGTACTCCGCACCCAGCACCGCCAATAGCCAAGCCTTGGGATGGCGGTTGATGGTGGAGAAAAACAGGTGGGCGCCGGGCTTGGCGGCGTCGGCGCAGGCCTGTACCACTGAGACTGGATTGGGCACATGCTCAAGCATCTCCAGGCAGCACACCAGATCGAAGCTGGCGGGCTGTTCTGTCGCCAGGGTTTCGATGGTGGTCTGGCGATAGGTCAGATCCAGGCCACTGTCCTGGCTGTGCAGGCGGGCAACGGCCAGGGGGGGGGCGCATTAAAAACATACAACTACAATGAACGGAACCGGGCCCCCACCAATAC
>JBJHDG010000036.1:5799-12582 GCA_050486425.1 Pseudomonadales bacterium
GGTGCTTCCCCCATGTCGATGCCCAGTACCTGGGCACCCCGGCTGGCCAGGCCTTCGCTCAACAGACCACCGCCGCAGCCCACATCCAGGGCCCGGGCACCTTGCAGCTGGCAGTAGCCGGCAATGTAATCCAGGCGCAGCGGGTTGATATCGTGCAGCGGCCGGAAGTCACCCTGGGGGTCCCACCAGCGATGGGCCAGGGCTTCAAACTTGGCGATTTCCGCCGCATCCACGTTGGCGTGAGCAGCGTCGGGGCCAGGGTTGGGTTGAGCTGTTTCAGGCATAAGACAAGTCGCCGGTGCGCTGGGCCGAGTCGGGGCCTGCATGTTACCTGATTTCAGGACGGGTGCAGGCTTTGCTGGATGCGCAGCCCCCAATCCCGGCTCTGCTGCGCCAGGCGTGCGGCATCCAGTTGCAGGAGCTGGCCATCTGCCAGCAGGGCCCGGCCCCGCACCCAGGCGTGGGTCACCCGGCTGCCGGCGTTGGTATAGACCAGCAGCGAGGCCGGTTCATGCACGGGCAGGTTGTCAAGGTGGTCCATGTCCACCGCAATCAGGTCGGCATCCTTGCCGGGCTCCAGGGAACCGATGCGATGGGCCAGATCCAGGACCTGGGCGCCGCCCAGGGTGGCCATGGCCAGAATTTGCAACGCGGAGCAGGCGGCGGGATCCTGGGCCAGGCCCTTGGCCAGCAGGGCGGCGGCGCGCATCTCGGTAAACATATCCAGGGAGTCGTTGGAGGCAGCGCCATCCGTGCCCAATCCCACCCGTACCCCGGCAGCCCAGAGCTTGGTCAGCGGACAGAAACCGCTGCCCAGCTTCAGGTTGGACTGGGGGCAGTGCACCACCGCCACATTGGCTTCGGCCACCAGGGCCAGTTCCTCGGCATCCAGCTGAGTCATGTGTACCGCCTGCAGCCTGGGCACCAGCAGCCCCTGGCGGGCAAACTGACGGATATGGCTCAGGCCCTGCTGGGCTTTGGCCTGGGCCACTTCCGCGGCCGTCTCATGCAAGTGGGTCTGGATCTGCAGATCCAGCTCATCGGCCAGGGTCAGGATGCGTTGCAGGCTGTCCGGCGGCACTGTGTAGGGGGCATGAGGGCCGAAGCCGACCCGGATCAGTGGGTCGTCACGCAGGCTGTCGTGCAGCCGCAAGCCTTTTTCCAGGCCTTCGTCGATATGGGCCGACCAGGCATTGGGGAACTGGATCAGCGGGAACAGGATCTGTGCCCGCATACCGGCTTCCTGGGCGATGCGGGCGCTGACTTCTGGAAAGAAATACATGTCGCTGAAGCAGGTGGTGCCGGTACGCAGCATCTCCGCCAATGCCAGGCGGGTCCCGTCTGCCACAAAGGCCTCGGATACCCAGCGCGCCTCGGTGGGCCAGATCAGGTCATTGAGCCAGCGTTCCAGGGGCAGGTCATCCGCCAGCCCGCGCAACAGGCTCATGGCGGCATGGCCATGGGCATTCACCAGGCCTGGCATCAGCAGATGGCCGGGCAGGGCCAGCTGGCGTTGCCCGCGATACCGCTGATGGATGTTGGCAGTGGGCCCCAAGGCCAGGATCTGGGTGCCCTGCAGTACCAGGCTGTGCTGGGCCAGCACCTTGTTTTCCGGTGCGATGGGCAGTACCCAGCCGGCATCAATGATCAGGTCAGCGTCAATGAGGTGTGCAGTGGTCATGGCCGCAGTATACCGGTGCCGGCGCTTGCGGGCAGTGTGCGCCTGCCGTTTTGCCGGCGCACCGTGCTAAAATGCCGCGCTTTAATCCAGCCAACCTGAGTTGTTCATGTCTGAGCTAGGCAAAGAGATCCTTCCGGTCAATATCGAAGACGAGTTGCGTCAGTCCTATCTGGATTACGCCATGAGCGTAATTATCGGGCGGGCGCTGCCGGATGTGCGCGATGGCTTAAAGCCCGTGCACCGCCGCGTGCTCTATGCCATGAACGAGCTGAACAACGTCTTTAACCGGCCCTATGTGAAGTCGGCCCGGGTGGTGGGTGAGGTGATTGGTAAGTACCACCCCCATGGCGATTCGGCGGTTTACGACACCATTGTGCGCATGGCCCAGGATTTTGCCATGCGCTATCCCATTGTGGATGGTCAGGGCAACTTCGGTTCCGTGGACGGTGATCCACCGGCAGCCATGCGTTACACCGAAGTGCGCATGGCCAGATTCGCCAGCGATCTGCTGGAGGATCTGGACAAGGAAACCGTGGAGTTCGTCCCCAACTACGATGAAACCCTGTCCATGCCCCTGGTGTTGCCGAACCGGGTACCCAATTTGTTGGTGAATGGTTCTTCGGGTATCGCGGTGGGGATGGCCACCAACATTCCGCCCCATAATCTCAGCGAAGTAGTGGATGCCTGCCTGGCGTTGCTGGAAGACCCCAGTCTGGACATAGATGCCCTGATGCAATTCATCAAGGGCCCGGATTTTCCTACGGCCGGCATCATCAATGGCCGGGCCGGTATTGTGGAAGCCTACAAGACGGGTCGTGGCCGCATCTATGTGCGCGCCCGGGCCGAGGTGGAGGTGGATCAGAAAACCAGCCGTGAAACCATCATCATCACTGAAATTCCTTACCAGCTGAACAAAGCGCGGCTGATCGAGAAAATTGCCGAGCTGGCCAAGGAAAAACGCATTGAAGGTATCTCCGACCTGCGCGATGAATCCGACAAGGAAGGTTTGCGCATAGTCATTGAGCTGCGGCGCGGTGAGTCTGGTGAGGTGGTACTGAACAATCTCTACAGCCAGACGCAGCTGCAGTCGGTATTCAGCATCAACGCGGTGGCGCTGGTGGAAGACCAGCCACGGGTGCTGAACCTCAAGGAAATGCTCGAGTATTTCCTGCAGCACCGGCGTGAAGTGATTATCCGCCGCTCGATCTATTTGCTGCGCCGGGCGCGTCAGCGCGGGCATATCCTGGAAGGCTTGGCGGTGGCCTTGGCGAATATTGATCCCATGGTGGAGTTGATCAAGACCTCTGCCAATGCCCAGGAAGCCAGGGAACGCATGCTGGCCCAGGGCTGGCAGTCGGCCACGGTGCAGGCATTGCTGGAACGCACCGGCAGCTCCGCCTGCAAGCCTGATGAACTGGGTGCGGAATATGGCTTTCGTGATGGGCTCTACTATCTGTCACCGGAGCAGGCGCAGGCGATTCTGGAGATGCGCCTGAACCGCTTGACGGCGCTGGAGCAGGACAAGCTCATTGAGGACTACGAAGGCATCCTGCGCGAAATCGCCGACCTGGAAGAAATTCTGGGTTCTAACGCCAGGTTGCAGCGGGTGATGCGGGAAGAATTGCGGGATGTGCGTGAGCGTTATGGCGATGCCCGACGCACGGAAATCGTCAGCAGTCAGCTGGATCTCACCATTGAAGATCTGATCAATCCGGAAGACATGGTGGTCACGGTGTCCCATCAGGGCTACGCCAAGACCCAGCCGCTGGATGCCTATCAGGCCCAGCGCCGAGGCGGTCGTGGCAAGGCGGCAGCGGCGGTAAAGGATGAAGACTTCATCGAGCATCTGCTGGTGGCAAACAGCCACGATACCCTGCTGTGTTTTTCCAATTTCGGGAAGGCCTTCTGGCTCAAGGTATATCAGATTCCCCAGGGCAGTCGCGGCGCCAAGGGGCGGCCGCTGGTGAACATGCTGGCGCTGGCGCCGGCCGAGCGCATTACCGCAATTCTGCCGATACGGGATTTTGCTGCCGACAGCTTTGTGTTTATGGCCACGGCCAATGGCACGGTGAAGAAGACGCCGCTGGAGCAGTTTTCCCGGCCGCGTAACAGTGGCTTGATCGCTCTGGAACTGGAAGAAGGCAATCGTCTGGTGGGTGCGGCGGTGACCGATGGTCATTCCGACGTGCTGTTGATCGCCAGCTCCGGCAAGGCGGTGCGCTTCAAGGAATCCGATGTCCGCACCATGGGGCGCACCGCGCGCGGCGTGCGTGGTATCCGTCTGCAACAAGGGCAGGAAGTCATTGCGCTGATTATTCCGCAGCCGGAGGGTTTCGTGCTCACCACCAGCGAGCACGGCTATGGTAAACGCACCCCGGTGGCGGATTTTCCAGTGAAAGGCCGTGGTACCCAGGGTGTGATTGGCATGCAGGTAAGCAAGCGCAATGGCGCACTGATCGGCGCGGTGCAGGTACAGGAAGCTGATGAGATCATGCTGATCAGCGACCAGGGTACCCTGGTGCGCACACCCGTGGCTGATGTATCCGTGGTTGGCCGCAACACCCAGGGCGTGCGCTTGATCGCGCTGCGTGATGGTGAAAAGCTGGTGCAAGTGGCCAGAATTGAAGATTCAGAAGCAGAGGCAGAAGCCGAGGCGCCCTAAAGCCGGCTCACTGACCCCTAATAACCATAACGAGAGACACAGGCTGTTCTATGAAGCGAGCGTTCAATTTTTCCGCCGGGCCGGCGGCACTGCCAACAGAAGTCCTGCTGCAAGCCCAAGCAGAATTG
This sequence comes from Pseudomonadales bacterium, assembly GCA_050486425.1. Lineage (GTDB taxonomy): Bacteria > Pseudomonadota > Gammaproteobacteria > Pseudomonadales > Azotimanducaceae > SKXG01. The sequence goes on from JBJHDG010000036.1 coordinate 10,271, forward strand.
CCGGATTATCAGGGCAAAGGCCTGTCGGTGATGGAGATGAGTCATCGCAGTGATGAGTTTATCGAAATTGCCCAAACCGCTGAGGCCAACCTGCGTCAGTTGCTGGCGGTGCCAAGCAATTACAAGGTGTTGTTTTTAGGCGGCGGCGCTTCCTTACAGTTTGCGGCGGTGCCTTTGAATCTGATGACGGCCACACAAAGCGCTGATTACATTCATACGGGTGCCTGGTCAGAGAAGGCCATTGCCGAAGCCCGCAGACTGGGTAATGTGAACGTGGCGGCCAATGCCGAGGATGCCAATTTCAGTTATATCCCGGATCGGGCCAGCTGGCAGTTGCAGGCTGACGCCGCCTATGTGCACATTTGCGCCAATGAAACCATTGGCGGTGTTGAATTTCATGAATTCCCTGATACGGGCGCCGTGCCCTTGGTGGCGGATATGTCCAGCACCATTTTGTCGCGACCGCTGGATGTGAGCCGCTTCGGCCTGATTTATGCCGGCGCCCAGAAAAATATTGGCCCGGCCGGCCTCACCATCGTGTTGATACGCGAAGATCTGGTGGGTAAGGCGCGACCAGGTACGCCCAGTCTGCTGGACTATGCGCCCCAGGTGAAAAACGATTCCATGTACAACACACCGCCCACCTACAGTTGGTATATCGCTGGCCTGGTGTTCAAGTGGATTCTGGCCCAGGGTGGTCTGGAGGCCATGGCCGTGCTGAACAAACGCAAGGCCGACAAACTCTATAGCCTGATCGATAACAGCAACTTTTATAACGCCCCGGTGGCGAAGGCCAACAGATCTTGGATGAACGTGCCTTTCACCCTGGCCGACGAGAAGCTGGACAAGCCGTTTCTGGCCGGCGCCGAGGCGGCAGGCCTGTTGAACCTGAAAGGACATCGTAGCGTGGGCGGTATGCGCGCCAGCATCTATAACGCGGTGCCGGAAGCTGCGGTGGATGCCTTGCTGGATTACATGCAGGCGTTCGAGCGCAGCCATGGCTGAAAATTCCGAGGATAAACTGCGCCAGGTACGCGACCGCATCGATGCCATTGATCGCGAGTTGCAGCGCCTGCTGAATGAGCGGGCTAGCTGCGCGGAAGAGGTGGCGGTGATCAAGCGGGCGGCAGGCACGGCGCCAGCGCAGTTTTATCGTCCGGAGCGGGAAGCCCAGATTCTGGCCAGGGTTAAAGCCGAGAACCAGGGGCCCATGCCGGCGGAAGCCATGGTGCGACTGTTCCGGGAAATTATTTCTCTGTGTTTATCCCTGGAAATGCCACTGCAGGTGGCATGCCTAGGGCCAGCTGGCACCTACACGGAAGCGGCCGCCCTCAAACATTTCGGCCAGGCGGTAAATACCCAGTTGCTGTCAGGTATCCAGGATGTGTTCCGTGCCGTGGAAGCGGGCAACGCCAACTACGGTGTGGTGCCGGTGGAGAATTCCACCGAAGGCATGGTGAATCAGACCCTGGATTGCCTGCTGACGACGCCACTGAGTATCGTCGGCGAAGTGGAGTTGGCCATCCATCATGCCTTGCTGGCAGCACCAGGCACGGCCGCTGCGGCCATCACACGCATCTACTCCCATCCGCAATCCCTGGCGCAATGTCGTCAGTTTCTCGCTACGCGTTTTCCCAATGTAGAACAGGTGCCGGTGAGCAGTAACGCGGAAGCCGCGCGCTTGGCAGCTGGAGAGCCGGGCAGCGCCGCGATCGCAGGTGAGGTGGCAGCTGCGCACTATGGCTTGCAAGTGTTGGCGCCTGGCATTGAAGACAATCCCAACAACACCACCAGATTTGTTGTGGTGGGCCATGACCAGGTCGGTAGCAGCGGACGTGATAAGACCTCCATTCTTGTAAGCACCCGCAATGAACCCGGTGCCCTGTTTCGCGTGCTGGAGCCATTTCACCGCCATGGTATCAGTCTGACCCGTATTGAAACCCGGCCGGCAAAGGTGGGTAATTGGAGTTACGTATTTTTTATTGATTTCGATGGTCACCAGGACAACCCGGATATCCGTCAGGTGTTGGATGATGTGCGCCAAGTGGCACTGGAAGTGAAATCCCTGGGCTCCTATCCTCAAGCCGTAATCTGAGCGGAAAACACCTCTATGCAAACTCCTGTCGCTGGCGCTGCGCCCCTGCACCTATGGAATCAGGCAGTGCAGACGCTGGAGCCCTATCAGACCGGCAAGCCCATGGAAGAGCTGGCCCGGGAGCTGGGACTGACGGACATCATCAAGCTGGCCAGCAACGAAAACCCATTAGGCCCCGGGCCAGCTGTGCAGCAGGTGCTGCAGCAGGCGGCAGGTG
>JBJHDG010000037.1:0-12558 GCA_050486425.1 Pseudomonadales bacterium
CATAAAAGGTGCCTACCGCGATGCCGGCCTCCAGGGCCACGGCGCGGGTGGTCACCCGCGCCCCGCCGTCGCGTTGCCAAATCCGAACATAGGCATCGAAAATCGCCTGTACCGTGGCCTTGGCCCGGGCCTGGGTAGGACGTTTCAGGGGTTTAGGCTTGGCAGCCGCCCGGGTTTTACGGCGGGTGCCGAGGCCGGGTGGCCGGGCTGGTGGCGGCATGAAATCCGAACCCTCTGGGTGCGATGTGGGCGTAAAGTTTACCCCCTGCCCAGATCAGTCGCGAGGAGACGCCATGGACACCCTGATTCAACTGCAAACCAGCAAGGCCGACCTGGCCCAGAGCCGCTGCGTCACCGCGGGTCTGCCGGACGTGCAGCCCGGCCAGGCACTGCTGAAGATCAACCGCCTGGCCCTGACCGCCAACAACATTACCTATGCCTCCTTTGGTGCCACCCCGCACCTGCGCTACTGGGACTACTATCCCACCTGCGATGCCGCCTGGGGCCATATGCCCGCCTGGGGTTTTGCTGATGTGGTGGCCACGGATCTGGACGGCCTGGCCATCGGTGAGCGCTTCTATGGCTTCTGGCCGATTGCCAGCCATGTGCTGATGCAACCAGTGCGGATCAGTGAACGCGGTTTTTATGACGGCGCCCCGCACCGCCTGGAGCTGGTGTCCGCCTATAACCAGTATCAGCGTGTCACCACGGATGCCGCCTATCGCGCCGAGGACGAGAACTATCAGATGCTGCTGCGGCCGCTGTTCATCACCTCCTTTATGCTGGCGGATTTTCTGCAGGACAATGACTTTTTCGGTGCCAAGCAGGTATTGATATCCAGCGCCTCCAGCAAGACTGCCTATGGCACTGCCTACTGCTTGCAGGATGATCAGCGCGCCAAGTTGATTGGGCTCACGTCCGACGGCAACCAGCAGTTCGTGGCTGGCCTGGGTTGCTATCAACAGGCACTCACCTATGCCGCGCTCACACAACTGGATCCAGCGGTACCCACCCTGTACGTGGATTTCTCCGGCAGCAGCCAGTTGCGCCGTCAGGTCCATGAGCATTTTCAGGATGCCCTCACCTACGACTGCTATGCCGGGGCTGCCCAAACCCAGGAGCACATCAGCAGCGATACCCAAGTGTTACCCGGCCCCAGACCCAAAGCCTACTTCGCGCCCAACCAGATCAAAAAGCGCAACACTGACTGGGGTGGCGCTGAAGTTACCCGCCGCATCAACCAGGCGGAGCTGTCGTTTATCGCGCAAGTGAAGAAGCCGGAAAATCCTTGGCTGCAGGTCACCGAACACCATGGCTATGTGGCCACCCAGGCGCTGATCAAAGATCTGTGCACCGGCAAGGTGGATGCCAGCGAGGGCCATATCGTTGTCCTGGACTGAATAGTTATACTGGACCGAACAAATTTCGGGATTCTGTCCATGAGCTACATCCTGTACGGCGTACCACACTCCTATTACACGGGCAAGGTACGCAGCTATCTGCGCTTGCAGGGCATCGACTATCAGGAACGCTCACCCGGACATCCGAATTTTGCGCAACAGGTGCTGCCGGCCATTGGCCGCAGCATCATTCCGGTGCTGGTGACACCGGATGCCGAAATTATTCAGGACAGTGTCGATATCATCGCGCACTTCGAGCGTCGGGGCGTGCGCTATCCGGCGTACCCGAACACACCACTACGCTTTATCGTCGCCCTACTGATTGAGTATTACGGCAGCCAAGCCATGCTCAAACATGCCATGCATTATCGCTGGTCCTATCTGGCACAGCAGGAAAAATTTCTGCAGCATGCCTTTGGCAGCGCCAAGGTCATGCAGCGCATGGCATCTTATCTGCCCAGGCTGGGTGTAAATGCAGAGAGCATTCCGCAGATCGAAGCCTCCTATCAGGCACTGATCGCACACCTGGACACCCATTTTGACCAACATCCTTTCGTGCTCGGTGATCGCCCCAGCATTGCCGACTATGGCCTGATGGGTCCACTGTATGCGCACCTGGGACGGGATCCGGTGCCTGCCCACATCATGAAATTGCAGGCACCCGCATTGTGTCGCTGGCTGGAACGCATGCTGGCACCGAATCTGGATCTGGTGGAGTTTGGTGGGCGGCTGGCGCCGGTCAGCGGTGACAGCATCCCGCCGTCGCTGGCGCCTGTGCTCCAGCACATCGCCACCGAAATCTTTCCGGAGCTGAGCGATAAGTTCGCGTTTCTGGATGCCTGGTTTGCCAGCGAGCAGCCTGCAGATGGCACGCCGGTTGCCGCCAAGCCACATCAACGCCAGCTGGGCATGATCACCACCAGTTTTCGTGGTGCTCCCATCGAAGTGGGTGTGGAGCCCTATCTGCTGTATCTGTTGCAACCAGCCGCGGACAGATTCGCGCAACTGCCGGCCCCGGAACAGTCACGCGTCAGCGCCTGGCTGCAGAAACATGGCCTGCTGGCGGCACTGCCACTGAATCGCCCCTACACGGTGGGGCGTAGCCAGAACCTTGAAGTCTGGCGACATCTGCGGCACCGCTAGCCAAACTGCGTGGCCTGGCCCGCTGCCAGGTACCAACTGACGAAAACCCCGCTGATAAATGCGCCCGGCAGGTAACTGCCAGTACGCCGCCAAGTATAGGTGGCCACCAGCGCCACCAACAGCATCATGGGGACAACCTGCAGCATGATGATGGTGTTCAGCGGCTGGCCAGGTGTCAGTAGCTGGCCACGCGTGACCAGGCTGCCATATTGCAGCAGCAGAAAGAGCAGAAAGCCCCCCATTAAAGCGGCTATATTGCTGGCATAGTGTGCAAGCACCGAATCTCCAGTTACCGATAAACTGCCATGCAAGGTGCGCAGCACCATTAGGAAGAACAGCGTCAAGGGCAGCACATAAACCAGCATGATCTGCAACTGCGCCCAGCTCAGCAATTTCACGCCCACAAACCAGAAGCGAAAATCCAGGTGGAACAGCAGCTGGGCCGCCGCAACTGCGACATAGACCATGGCGATACTGCCGAATGCGGCAAGCAGAGAACGCAGCCATTGATAGTGCACCGGCATGGATTTGCGTCGGCTGATGACATCCAGCACCGTAAAGATCAGACCATTTAGCAGCGCCCAAACCAGAATCTGGTTGCTGATATGCTGCGGCAACCAAGCCGAGGCCGGCACCCAACCGGCGCCCCAGTGCATGAACGGATAGAACGTCAATACCGGCAGCCCTGCACTCAGGCCCAACGTAAACCACCAGCGTGGATGCCGCTGTGACACCGCTGTCGCCAAGGGCGCCTGTGCCAACGGCTGCAAGTAAGGTAAGCTGAGTAGCAGGTGGAAGCTGCCCAGCAGCAATACCACGAAACCCAGCAGTGCCAACAGCGTCCCCAACTCCTTCAACCACCAGATCTGATTCGTTACCGCTGCGCCATGCCCACCTTCCAGGGTTTGCGCAAACCAGGCGATCGTGTGCGCTACCGCCTCACGCGAAATATGGTTGCCCGGATGGGTAATGGCGGGCACATGCAGGATACGCGCATTGCCTTCGGCAATACTGCCGTACACCTGATTGGCAACAACCGCGTCGTCGGTACCAAACAAGGCCTGCAGTTTGCCGCTTTCGCTGACATCCCGGCCCTTTGCGACCTCCCACATCAGGGGTGCAAATTCATCGTAACGGCCAAACACCAGGGCCAAATTGCGCGGCCAGGTCGGTGTGCCGGGTCGTGCAAAACCACTGCCGGTACTGGATCCTTGCAACACCACCGCTTGGTAGGCATCCGGCATGGCAGCGGCAGCCGCCAGCACTGCCCAGCCGCCCATGGAATGTCCTTCCAGTCCTATGTTGTTGGCATCCACAAAGGGCAAGGCCCGCAAATAGGTCAACGCCGCAGGCCCACCAAAGCCACCGGCGAAGGTTGGCGCCTCCGAATAACCATGACCGGGCTGATCCAGCGCCAGCACCACATAGCCACGACGCGCCAATTCAATAGCAAAAGGCGCCTGCACTTCCCGTGAATTGATATAGCCATGCACGGCTAACACGCCCGGTGCTGGCGTTTCGGCAGTGGCTGTTGGTGGCACGTAGAGCAGCGCCGCCAGCGTCTTACCCTCCGCACCGGGAAAGCGCACCTCCTGCACCCTGATGTCACCCGCCGTTTGCACCAGATGGGCCAGCAGCGTACCTGCCACAATAAGTACCCAACCCAATATGAAGCCGCGCCAGTTTGCAAAAATCATAAGCAGGATCCTTGCTTAAACTTGTTATTTAGATGGGTGATAGATCAGGGCGCCTGACCGCGAAGAACTCATAGGCATAATAATCTGAATATTGCCGATGCATCTCCGGCTCCTGCGCCAGCTGATCCATGATGCTCAGAGCCTCGGCATCATCCGCGTAGTGCTCGCGCAAGGCTGCAATGCGGCTCTCCATAGGCGCATAGAAGTCTTCCCACCAGGCCGACTCAGGGAGCGTAAAATGACCCACCAGTGCGAAGCCGCTGGCTGCGATCACAGCCAAAGCATCCGCCAGAAATCCCATGGTCGGGTAGTCCATGGCAAAGGCTGCTTGTACTGATGCCGGGGGATTTTCGCGCCGCCAGATGGCATCGGTGAATACCAGGTAACCGCCAGGTTTAAGCAAGCCCAAGCAAACCGCCAGCGCCTTATCCAGGCCCAGGTTGTAGAGGGCGCCTTCCGACCAAATAAGATCAAAACTTGCCGATGCTTCCGGCAGTGCCGCCATATCGCCCACTCTGGCGCACAGGCGCTGGGATAAGCCCTGCGCTTGGATGCTGGCATTGAGCCGGGCAATACTGGGCGCATGGCTGTCGATAGCCAGGATGGTGCCGAGGGTCAATGCCGCCAAATGCAGTGTCTGGCCACCAACACCACATCCCAGATCAAGAATCCTGGCAGCCTCTGGCAAGTCTGCGCAAAGCGCCAAAGCTCTGGCTGCGCTGGCTCGATTGCCTGGCCCCTGTCGGGGCAGGTATTCGTAAACTTCCAGGAAAATTTCCAAAAATCGCGGATCGGTGTGTTCCATCGATGACATTTATCCTGCGCTGATATCAGGCATAGGCAAGCGGATCAGTGAGCTCAAATTTGGTGCCGCCATGGCTGGCGAACAGCGCTCGATGCCGAGCCAGTCCGTATTCATCAGTACGGGTCTCATAGGTACGCACCCAGGCGAGTAGAAAATCCAAATGCTGGTTCTGCACGGCCATGGAGGCAAACTTATCCGGCTCCCAAGGCCTGGCGCGACAATGGGCGATGCAGGCATCCACCCCTGGATTCAGAAAGTACAGCACCTCGCAATGACAAAGGATGGACGCCAGGATATCTGCGTAGCAGCCTTCAATAATCCAGCTGTCATGGGCCTTGATAAAGGCTTCCGACGCAGCGACACTTTCCGACAGCGGCTTGCGCTCGCTATCGCCAGCAAAGGCCACCGCATCCAGCGATAACAAAACTGCCGATTCCTGCTGCATGAGTTTTTTCGCCAGCGTACTTTTCCCTGCGCCGGCGTTACCAATGATGATGGTTTTCATGGATTGGCTACCAGATCAATGACGACGGGAATCTATCGGTACGCAAGCAGCACCAGCACGAGCCCTATCGCCCCCGGCAGTGCCTGCACGAATAGAATTCTACGGCTTACCGTGATAGCGCCATAGATGCCGGCAACAATAACGCAGGCGAGGAAATAAATCTTAAAACTGTATCCGGCCGCACCCTGCATAACACCAACAAGCAAACCAGCGGCTATAAAGCCGTTATACAAACCTTGATTTGCTGCCAGCACTTTGGTTAGGGCTGATTGTTCCGGCGTCTGCTTGAAGATTTTTTGACCCAGGGGTTTGTCCCAAAGAAACATTTCCAGCACAAGAAAACCAATATGCAGCACTGCCACCAAAATAACGATGAAACTGGAAATTGTGGCCATATTGATTCCTTTTCATATAATAATGGAATATAAAAATGAAGAACCTCTTCGTGCTAGCCAATTTTTTGTAAAGCGCTATAGCAGCTGCTTTGATAACCATCCTACTGGTAGTTGAGAATTCACTGCCAATTGTCCTGATCCCACACCAGCGTATCCCAATTACTACTTGCCCCGCTATTGCCGCTGCGACTGCTACCGCTGCTACCTCCGCAAGCTGCCGTCAGTGAAACAATAACCATCAACAACAATAGGCGCCGCACAAGTTGATTAAATCTTTGCACTGTGATGCTCCGCTGCAAGAAGCATGCTGTCAATTATCTTGAAATAGGCCGCCAGCGACCCAATCGAACTGCCCAGTAGCACTGCGACTCGAACCGCCGCTGACAGCGCTGCGCTCACCACTGGCCATATTGCCATTGCCACCCCCGACACTGCTGAATTCTCCAGTTGCAAGATTATTGACGCCGCCGCTGATGCTAGCATTTGCTCCATCTGCGTCGTTGAATCCCCCACCGCTCACACTACTGGCAGCACCGATAGCATTATTAATACTGCCACCACTAACATTGCTATTGATGCCGCTGGCAACATTCGATAACCCGCCACTGACATTACTACGTGAACCAGCCGCGCTATTATTAGTGCCGCCAGCTACATGGCTAGCCTCACCACGGGCTTTGTTGTTAACGCCGCCGGTAACCGATGCATAGTCGCCGGTAACGCTGGCGCGCAACCCGGCGGCAAAGCCACTGGAGCGCGAATAATTATGCTGTGTACCCACAATGAGGTTGTGAGAACCGCTTTTATGACTGGCTTGCCATAACGCGCCGTTGCCTTCGCAATCAATTTGATCATCATACTGCCCCAGCGAACACATCATCACCTCACTGATCGTCGGTTCGTCATAACCAATGATGAGATTACCCAGGCCATTGATACTCAAGGTAGATCCCGCGCCATTATTCACATGTACATTCACGCCACTGAACACCAGTGCCGGGTTGCCCTGAGCGTCCATTTGCAAAGCCATTACGCTTTGCAACTCGGCAATATACGCCTGTAGCGCGGCCACTTGCGCCTCCAACGCTTCGATGCGCTCGTGGTTGTCATCCACAGCTGTTTTCACAGCGCTGAAATTAGCGTTTACCTGGGCGGCCTGTGCGGGGGTGCCGGCGGTAAAGCTATGCGGCAGCGTGACGGTATCGGCACGCAAAGGTATTGAGAGCAACATCAAGGTCAAAAATAGTGAACCTGGCTGCTGGATACGCATGGCGTAGTTCTCCTGAAGAACATGGATAAACAGCTCTTTTAACCAACCCTAAGGCCACAATAGAGCACGTAGCGACGGGAACATAACCATGGCGGACAGGATCTGCAACCGCCAGGGTCTTGGCCACGCCTACCCGAGATTTAGCTGATTGATTAATCAGGCCATATCAACACCAGATAGCCACCGTAAAGCATCAGCAACACAAGTGCTTCCAGACGATGCAGCAAGCGTCCTGTATAGAGCAAGGGTAACAGTAGCACTGTCATGACTATCAAAATTGCGTAGTCAAGTAGTGAAATCCCAACTACCGTCAACGGCGACACCATGGCGGCTGCACCAAGAATGGCAAGAATATTGAAGATATTCGATCCGACAATATTGCCAATGGCGATGTCTGGCTCCCTGCGGGCGGCTGCAATTAACGATGTTGCAAGCTCAGGCATACTGGTACCGGCTGCAATGATGGTTAGTGCGATAACTGCCTGACCGACACCCAAGAGGGTAGCCAGGGAAGCTGCATGGTCAATTAGCAGCTGGGAAGAAAATATGAGCACGCCAAGTCCTAATACAATGAGCAGTACATCTATACGCCAATCCCTGACAATGCTTGGAATAGAGAGCTCCTCCATGGACTCAGTTTCAGATTTTCGTCCCAACACAACACTTATCCAGAGGTAGGCAATCAGGCCCATAAACAGCAGCAAACCTTCCAAGGGACCCAGGTGTTGGTTCCACAGCAGCAGCGTCAGCAGCAGCGTGATTCCAAGCAAAATGGGTACGTCAACCTTGATCAGTTGCAGGCGAACTGGAATCGGGCAGAGCAATGCGGTAAGCCCCAGAATGACCCCAATATTGAAGATATTCGAGCCGATCACATTCCCGACAGCGATATCTGCTTGCTGGGACATGGCCGCATTTATGCTGACCACAAGTTCAGGAGAGCTGGTGCCCAGTGCGACAACGGTTAGCCCCACCATTAGGCGACTGACTCCTGCGCGCATGGCAACCGATGCACTGCCGCGCACCACAGCCTCGGCCCCTGCAAACAGGAGCAAAAGTGCCAAAATGATATAAGCAATATCAACTATCATCGATTTTCCAGCGCCAACCCGAGTACCAGCTCATAGCCGAACACAGCACTTGCATCTCGAACGAGAAAGCTAAATAAAGTGGTGGCCTTTGTCGCGGAGAAATTCCTGCCGCACCCGCTCCACCTCATCACGCACCACACAGCCGATCAGATGATCATTGATCAAACCCATGGCCTGCATGAAGGCATACACCGTGGTGGGGCCGACAAACTTCCAGCCCTGTCGCTTCAGGTCCTTTGATAGGGCGATCGACTCCGCAGACGTGGAGGCGGATTGAGGCTTCAGGGTTTTTCTGGAAGTTGGCTCAAAGCGCCAGACATAGGCTGCCAGCGAACCCTCTCGGGCTACCAGCTCCAGCGCACGCTGGGCATTATTGATCACTGCCTCGATCTTACCGCGATGCCGCACTATGCCCGCATCCCCTAGCAGCCGCTCCACATCCCGTTGTCGATAACGGGCAATGCGCGCAAAATCAAAGTCATGGAATGCCGCACGAAAGCTCTCTCGCTTGGCCAGGATAGTGCGCCAGCTCAACCCTGCCTGAAACCCTTCCAGGCTCAGCTTCTCGAAGAGGCGCTGGTCATCACGTACCGGAAACCCCCATTCTTTATCGTGATAGGCCAGGAACTCCGGCGCTGTACTGCACCAGTGACAGCGTTTTCGACCGTCCGGGCCCGGGGTTAGCTTTGGCATGGTGCATCCATCTTCAAGGTTCGACCAGATTCTAAGGGCACATTATAGGAGTAGCCAGGCTAATCTGTCTGCGTGCCCTGACCGGTGTCGCAGTGACAAAAACCTCGGTACACTGCGACCACCTTCTCATACGCCCAAGGGGACAGCATGATTGTTACGCCACGCATATCCCTTGGCAAACTACTTCGTTTTACTTGGCCAAGATCGTTCATACTGGTTGCCTTCACGACATTGTCCTGTGTAGCGATAACGCAAATTTCAGCAGAGCTGCTGCGAGCACTTTCTTATGCTGCTGGACTCTTGGGCACCGCGTTGGCATTTTTGATCGGCTTTCGCAATAATTCAGCCTATGCACGTTGGTGGGAGGCGCATCGAGTCTGGTCCCAGCTTAAGTATGAGTCACGTAGTTTCGCCTTACTGGTGCTGTCATTGGTTACCCCTCAAACTGACCTGAGCGATATTCAACAGAAAATTATCCGGCGCCAAATCGCATTTGCCTGGATCCTGAATCGCTTCTTACGCAATCAACCTATTGAAGAGGCGGAAAGGTCACTGTTGGACGCAACAGAATTTTCGCTGATTGCGCAACGTCACACACCACCACTGACCATTCTTGAACTGCAAGGCCGGAGTCTTCGGGATTTACTTGAAGCAGGCGCACTGGATAGCTACCGATTTACTCGCCTCACTGACTCCATTCGCTCCTTTAACGAAGTGCTCAGCAGCTGCGAACGGATAAAAAAGACACCTTTTCCCATGCAATACACTTGGTTTATGAATTACACCCTGATTGTGTTTCTGCTGGTTCTGCCACTGAGTCTGGCCGGGCATCTGGCCTGGTGGTCTGCTCCTTTCTCGCTCCTGATTGGCTATGCCTTTATCATGCTGGAGTACGTGGGGCGCCACATCGAAACTCCTTTTGAAAACGCAGTCAACGATGTGCCACTCAATTATCTGTCTCGCGAGATCGAAATTGATCTGCGGGAGATTCTAGGCGAGACCGACATCCCATTGGCCGTCCCACCAGTGGGCAAGGGCTACCTTTATTAGGCGGCCATCAGGTCCAAGTTGATAGCTAGCGATGCCCGCAGCAACGCCACCAGCAACCACCTGGCTCAACCGCCCTGCCTTCGGCACTGGAGATCAGTCGTGCTCTGATTCATAGATCTCCATCTCGTATTGCGTAGGATCGTACTTTTCTATATCAAGCAACACCATTTCAAAGATCAATACCGCATTGGGCGCCACAAACTGAGACCCCTCCTCACCAAATGCGAGTTCCGCAGGGATAAACAGCTCCCATTCAGCACCAACCGTCATCAGTTGCAGCGCTTCCGACCAACCCTCTATCAACTGCCTGACTTTGGCGGTGTAGGGTTGACCACGCTCATAGGTGCTATCGAATGGCGTGCCGTCGATAAGCCTGCCTTGATAATGCACTGTAACTTCGTCATCTTCTGTTGGACGATAATCACCAGTACCTTCAGTGATTATTCTGTACTGCAAACCACTCTCTGTAACAACAACCCCTTCCTGCCTGGCATTTGCCGCCAGGAAAGCCGGACCTTCTACTTTGTTTCTTTCACCAAGGATCGCCCGCTCCTCGGCTTTCCTTTGATCGTAGAGTTCCACATAGAGCTCAATGGTAGCGGCGATTTCTTCAGCAGAAAGTCTGGTCTCACGGCCACTATATACATCCATAACTGCTGCAGCGAAAAGGTCAGGATCGAGTTCAATGCCCTCTAGCCGCAACTTTTCCGCCATATCAACGCCATAGGCATAGCTAAATCGATCATCCAGATTCTGAAACTCAGACTGATAGTCATCATCCGATTCATCATCAAGCAATTCGGCTTCGAGCAAATCCCCTTCAAGCAGACCTTCTGCCTGAGACTGCATGCTGTAGCTCCCTATAAAAACCATGCTCAGTGCCAGCAGCAATGCCATACCGGTTGTTCTAATCATGTGGCTTATCCCCTTCCAGATTGGCGCCAATCATAACTAAACAACCATAAAAAAAAACCCCGGCCGGAGGCCGGGGCTACTTATAGGGTGATATGAGTTGCTACTAATGACGGCCAGTATTACAGCAGCCAGCGATCGATGTACGTACGCATCATCCGACCAGGTGCACCGCCGTCACCGGAGGTGGGCGCGAAGTGGCCACCAGAGGTGCTTTCCTGGGTATAGCGGGTTGAGTTGTTGCGGCAGTTACGGCCATTGAACGGGGACGCCGGTGCCAGGGTGTCGGAGCGGCTGAAGATACAAACCACGTCAACGGTGCTGGCTACTGGACGAGAGATACGCGTGGTGTAGACGGTGTCTGGTTGAACCGCGATTACACACTGCGCCACCGAGGCGCCCAGACGGTTGGCACCGTTGAATGAGCCACCGCCACCTTGAGAGTGGCCAGAGGTACAAACCTTGGGATTGCCGTTGTTACGCAGGATGCTGCGATAGCGGGTTTTCGCGCGATCAACAGCGGTTTCGATGGCTCTGCCATCGCCGGCACTACCGGTAGTGGCCGCAGCAACCAGCACGCAGCGCTCTGCCGCAGCGGTCAGCAAACCACGGTAAGTGGTGGAACCACCACCAGTACCATTACCCCATCCCAGAAGATTGTAAGAACCGCTGCCGCCACGCGGCACGTAGAATACGGTACCAGTCACGGATTCACGGGAAACGCTGCAAGTGGTACCGCTACCACCGGAGGACGCAACAGCTGCGCCGGACAGCATCAGACCGGCCAATACGGAAACACCGGCAAGTACTTTCTTTGAAGTCATACTTTTACCCCTCTATCTTGTTAGTCAACACCGCCCCTCAATTGCCAGGAAAATAGTGCAGGGCAATACCGCTGAGGTTTGGCACTTCCAATAACGGTTAGGCTAAGTTGCTTTTGTAGTCACCCGACCGAGACCAGAGTGTGCGCTGGATAAAATGACATTAACATTACAGCAATCTCTTATTTCCAGTAAAAATTGCATTTGCTGCACGATAATGTCTAACAAACTGTGCTGAGCTGACTACCCAGGGTGGCCGCTATCCCCCATTCTCCCGCACGCTCCTGCGCTGTTGCTGCATCCGACTTTCTCAGCACCAAACTCAGCACAAAAAAAACCCCGGCCAAAGGCCGGGGTTTTTCAAACGGTGGAGCTAACTAGCTACAGCGATTAGCGCAACCAGCGGTCAATGTAGTCACGCATTACACGACCAGGTGCACCGCCGTCACCAGAGGAAGGCGCGAAGTGGCCACCAGAGGTGCTTTCCTGGGTGTAACGGGTAGAGTTGTTGCGGCAGTTACGGCCATTGAACGGGGACGCCGGTGCCAGGGTGTCGGAGCGGCTGAAGATACAAACCACGTCAACGCTGCTGGCTACTGGACGGGCAATGCTCGTGGTGTACACGGTATCAGGCTGAACCGCGATCACGCACTGAGCAACTGAGGCACCCAGACGGTTGGCTGCGTTGAAAGAACCGCCACCACCCTGAGAGTGACCGGAGGTGCAAACCTTCGGGTTGCCGTTGTTTCGCAGGATGCTGCGGTAGCGGCTTTTTG